>CAYOMB010000045.1:0-8822 GCA_964404955.1 uncultured Dehalococcoidia bacterium | reverse complement strand
ACATAGTAAATCCAAGATATATTTCATAAGAATTAGAAACTTGTGTCATCCATAAGCAGGCAAGTCCAAATAGAATAGTTATCAAGGACATTAAAATTCTACCGCCGTATCTATCAAATAATTTCCCAACAATAATCATAAGAGTGGCAGCTGTTAGTGATCCAAAGGTATAAAAACTAGCAATTTCAGATAATGAAAGGCCAAGAGATTTTCTCATTGGTTCCATAAATATTGAGATAGAATAGGTTTGACCAGGACCAGATATAAACATTCCAAGTCCAGTTACCACTAATATGATCCATCCATAATAAAAAGGAAGTTTATTATATTTATTAGAGGTTGAATCAGGTTTATTGTAAGAATGCATAGCAGGGATTATAATCCTCTTTTTGTATTCATTCAATTAAATAAGGAATTTATGGATAATTGGGTAATAATTGCATTATTTAGTGCAGGAGTTTCTGGATTAGTAAGCATATTTGATAAAACAGTCTTATATAGATATGTTACAAATTCTCATACATTACCTGTCATAATAGCTTTAATACAGATGACTTTTGGTGTAGTAACGATTCTAATTGTTTCTACATTTGAAACTATACAATTACAATATTTTTTTTGGCCATTTATTGCAGGAGCATTATTTGGGCTACAGGGGCATCTATTTTTAAAAGTAACTTTTTCAAATGAGGTTACGAGGACAGTTCCATTTTCACAAATATATCCAATATTCACAGCTTTTTTTGCCTTACTTTTTTTGGATGAAAATATACTACTTTATCAATGGGCCGGAATAATATTAGTGGTAATTGGTGCAATATTAATAGTCATGGATTTTTCCGGTGATTTTTGGAAAATTAAAATTATTGATAAAGCCTTTGGTTTATTAATTATTGGTAGCCTTCTATATAGTGCTGCAAATATTACAAGTAAATTAGCTGTAGAAGAAGCTTCAATTATACAAGTACATGCTGTACGTATGTTTGCTTTAGGTTTTGTTTTCTTTCTTTTAAATTTTCGTAGAGATTCTTATTTAGATGTAAAAAATATGATTCAGTCAAAAAGTAAAGGATTCCTATTTGTATTTAGTAATGAAGTTGTTTTAGTTAATATTCATTTCTATTTTGCTTTACTTGCACTTTCTTTAGGTCCTGTCTCTTTAGTAACAGCGATATTAAGTGTCAGATCTTTATTTCTACTTTTCTTTACTTTACTTGTAAGTATTTTATTCAATTGGTCTCTTGGTGAATCCATTTCTCCTAAAATTATCCTTATTAAGGCTATATCTACTACTGTTATAGTTGTTGGTTTAGTTCTTCTCGTTATTTAATTCCCTTTTTTATTGTGATATTTATCCTAATAATTCATGAACAAATATGTTAAAGTTTTATTAATAAGATGTTGAGATTCATGAAAGGAAAACACATTGCAAGCAACAATAAAAACAAATTATGGTGAAATAGTTATTAATTTATTACCTGAAGAAACTCCTAAAACAGTTGATAACTTTGTTAGTTTATCCAAATCAGGTTTTTACGATGGAGTGATATTTCATAGAGTAATTCCAAATTTTATGATTCAAGGTGGAGACCCTGATGGCACCGGTAGAGGTGGACCTGGTTATCAATTTGAAGATGAAATTGTATCATCTTTAGTGTTTGATACACCTGGTAAGTTAGCTATGGCAAACGCTGGTCCAAATACGAATGGTAGTCAATTTTTTATAACTACTGTGGCTACACCACATTTGAATGGAAACCACACGATTTTTGGTACTGTTACTTCAGGTCAAGATATTGTTGAGACAATTTCAAAGGTAGATACAATGCCCGGTGATAAGCCTGTAGATGATGTTGTAATTACAGGAATTGATATTGATGAATCTTAGTGGTTGCAATATTAATTTACATTGGTATAATTTGAGCACTCTTTAGAGTTTCTAAAAAAATATATACTCAAGAAAAGGCAATAATATGGTTCGTAAGGTAGCTAAAACTGAAGATATAGATAGTGTAGATTCAACCCTCCCACCTACAAATTCTTTAACATTGCGACTTGAGATTTCTAACCAACCAGGAATGATTGGGAAAGTTCTTTCTGCTATTGGTGACCAAGGTGCTACTGTTGGAGCAATTGATTTAGTTGAAATGTCTGGAGCAAAATTAGTTCGAGATATAACTTTTAGTGTTTGGGACGAAAAAGTTGGATCAGATATTTTAAAGGCATTAAAAAAGCTTCCGGGAGTCAAGGTAATTCGTTACTCAGATCCCATACTATCTTCTCACTTAGGTGGGAAAATAGAAATGCAAAGTAAAATTCCTTTAAAAACTCGAAGAGACTTATCAATTGCCTATACACCTGGTGTTGGGCGTGTTTGTATGCACATATATAATAAACCAGAAACACTGTGGGAATTAACAGGTAAACGAAATACTGTTGCAGTTGTTACAGATGGAACTGCTGTTTTAGGTCTTGGAGATATAGGTCCTGGTGCAGCAATGCCTGTTATGGAAGGTAAAGCCCTTCTATTCAAGGAATTTGGAAATGTAGATGCTTGGCCTATATGTTTGGATACAACCGATACACAAGAAATTATTGAAACAGTAAAAAGGATTGCGCCTGGATTTGGCGGAATCAACCTAGAAGATATTTCTGCTCCAAGGTGTTTTGAAATAGAAGATTCCTTGCGTGCACAACTTGATATTCCTGTATTCCATGATGACCAACACGGTACAGCTGTAGTTGTAAGTGCTGCTTTGCTTAATGCAGCAAAATTAGTCAAAAAGAATTTAGATGAGTTAAATGTTGTGGTAGCAGGAGTAGGTGCTTCTGGTGTTGCTTGTGTAAAAATGCTTTTGTCATATGGAGTAAAAAATATTATTGGTTGTGATCGATCAGGGGCTGTCTACAAAGGACGACCTGATAACATGAATTTTATGAAAAATTGGTTTGCTGAAAATACAAACCATGATAAGAAAAAGGGATCAATTGGTGAAGTAATTGAAGGAGCAGATTTATTCTTAGGATTATCTGGACCAGGAACAATAACTGTTGATGATATTAAGAAGATGAACAAAGACCCTATCGTATTTGCTATGGCAAACCCAGATCCTGAAATACTTCCACATGAAGCAGGTCCTCATGTAGCAATAATGGCTACAGGTAGATCTGATTTTGCTAACCAAATCAATAATGTTTCTGCATTTCCTGGTATTTTTAGAGGGGCGCTTGATGTACAGGCAACAACTGTTAATGATGAGATGAAAATGGCGGCAGCAGAAGCTATTGCATCAACTATAACCTCTCGACAATTACAAGCAGATTATATAATTCCTAGTGTCTTTAACCGTAATGTGGCACCTGCAGTAGCTCGTGCAGTTTCAAGAGCTGCAAGAACATCTGGCGTTGCTCGAAAATCTAGAAATCATTAATTCTATATAATGAATACAAGTAATTTGGACAATTTTTGGAATAACACTATAGAAGAGTTACAGTCCATACCAATGTCTGAGGAATTTGTTGAAGATTTAGATCTAAGTGCTCGAGATTATAATACCTATAAAGTGGTACTAAATAGTTTTGAAGCCAAAAAAATTCGTGGTATTTATTCTGTTCCGACTACACGATCTTCTAAAGGGATTTTTCCAGCTATTTTAAGAGTGCCAGGGTATAGCGCTACTACATTAACCTTAGATAAACATTTTGCATTAGTATTGTCGGGATTTACAGTCTTAAGTTTATGGCCAAGAGGTCAAGGAGAAAGTACTGAAGAATGGTCTTTAGAACATTCGACAAAATTAACCTATCACATTGATGATAAAGAAAAATATTACTATCGTGGTGCATACATGGACTGCGTCAGGGGCATAGACTTTCTTGCGTCTAGACCTGAAGTTGATAAGGATGCTATTGGTATGTGGGGAAGAAGTCAAGGCGGTGGATACACACTAGCAACTGCATCTTTAGATTCTCGATTAGCAGCAGTTGTAGCAGAACAGCCTTTTCTATCAAATTATCCAACTTCTTCTACTTTGTCATCTACACCATATGTTGAAATAACAGATTATATTAAAGAACATTCTGATCAGACTGAAATAATTTTAGATACATTGTCCTATTTTGACACGTTAAATTTAGTAAAAAATATAACCTGCCCAGTTGCCATGAACATTGGAATGATAGATCCTACTTGTCCTCCAGAAACCATAATGCCAGTGTTTGAAAAAATACCAGCTTTAAAAAACTTAACTGTATATCAAGATCTTGCTCATGAAAGTTGTTCTGATTTTAACGTATTAGCGATGGATTGGTTGAAAAAATATCTGCATTAGGCTCCATGGCATTTTTTATATTTATTACCACTTCCACAAGGACATTTTTCATTTCGACCAATTTTTTTATTAGCATGTTCTCGTTCAAACGCTTTTTGTTCTTGGCATGAAGAACAAGTGCATGTAAGCGGATGATCAGTGTACCAATTTGTTCGGGCCATTTTATCGTAATGTGTGTTGTTTTTGTCTAGTTAAACCAGAAAGCTCTTTTTTTCTGATTCGTAGATTAATAGGCGTGACTTCAATTAATTCATCATCAGTTATAAAGTCGATAGTTTCTTCTAACGTCATTTGTATATATGGGCTTAATTTTTTTGCAATATCAGATGTAGATGATCGTACATTCGTTAATTTTTTTTCTTTACAAACGTTAATAGCAATATCCTTATCTCTTTGATGCATACCAATAACCATACCTTCGTAAACTGGTGTTCCTGCATCAATAAATGTTGATCCTCTCCCTTGTGCATTCAAAAGCCCATAAGTAACGGAAACTCCTGGTTCAGATGTAACAAGTAAACCAACTGCCTCTGACTTAATTTCCCCTTTCATCGGTGCATATTCAGAAAATTTACTTGTTTTACTGCCATCTCCTTTTGTTGTTTTTAAAAAGTATGTATTAAATCCAATTAATCCCCTAGTAGGAATTGTATACTCAATTTTAACTCGATTATTTTCATCATATTCCATATTTTTCAAAGCTGCTAAATGGTTTACAAGGTAATCATTTAGTGCACCAAAATTATTTTCAGAGGTTTCGATTTCTAAATGTTCAATTGGTTCATGGATAGTTTTATCTATAGATTTTGTAATAGGTTGTGGTTTCGAAACTTGGAATTCAAAATTTTCTCTCCTCAAAGTTTCAATAAGAACAGAAAGATGCAATTCTCCTCGACCAGAGACTAAAAATATGTCGGCATTTTCTGTTCTTTCGACATTTAAGCTAATATTTGTGCGTAATTCTTTGATTAATCGATCATAAAGTACTCTGGATGTTGAATGTTTCCCATCTTGACCAGAAAATGGAGATGTATTTACTCCAAAAGTCATTTTTACAGTTGGTTCTGCTATGTGGATTGAAGGAAGAGGACGAGGATTGTTTATATCAGTAACAGTATAACCAATAGACAAATTTTCTAAACCAGCTAGAGCTACTATCTCTCCAGATTCTGCAATATCGACAGAATATTTCTCTAATCCATGGAAGACAAAAACCTTTTCTATTTTGCTTGTCGCAATTGTATCTGTTTCAGTAACTACGGCAACCTGATCTCCAGGTTTAATTTTCCCATTTGTTATTCTTCCAATGGCAATTTGCCCCAAATAATTGTCATAATCTAATGATGTGACAAGGAATTGTAGGGGTTCATCTTCAGACCCTTCAGGTTCAGGAATATGATTGATAACTGCCTCAAATAAAGGAGACATGTCTTTTTGCTCGTCTTCTAAATTTAATAATGCATATCCTTCTTTAGCAGATGAAAGAATTATAGGAAAATCTAATTGTTCCGATTTCGTAGCTAATTCAAGAAACAAGTCTTGAACCATATCAATTACTTCATCAATCCTTGCCCCATCACGATCAATTTTATTTATTACAACGATTGGTACAACATCTTGATTTAATGCTTCTTTTAAAACATATCTTGTTTGTGGCATAGGTCCATCTATTGCGTCTACAACTAAAATACACCCATCTGCCATATTCATTGTACGTTCTACTTCTCCTCCAAAATCAGCATGTCCAGGAGTGTCTATAATATTGATTTTCACATCGTTATAAAGTACAGCTGTATTTTTTGCTAATATAGTTATTCCACGTTCTTTTTCTAATGGATTATTATCCATAATTAGCGTTCCTGTTTCTTGGCCTTCTCGAAATACTTGGCCTTGCTTAAGGAGTGCATCAACTAGTGTGGTTTTACCATGGTCTACGTGCGCAATTATGGCTAAATTTCTAATTTGGATTTTGGAGGTTTTGTTCATTTATGAATTTCCTTTTATAACATAACATGTATCATCTGGTTTAATTGTGCCAGTATTTATAACTGTGGCAGTAATCCCTCGTTTATTGACTAGTGACTTTGATACTAAATCGTGATACACATTTAGTACTGCACAAGGTTTATTTTGACCTGTAACTTGTAAAATTACTTCTTCTCCAATTTTAATACTATCCCCTTCTTCTAATTCTGCTAGGTTACCGAGATGATTAGTTGTGATATTTTCTGCTAAATCTCCAGGTTTAAGCTCTATTCCAAGCTCAGTATTAATCTCGTTGAGTACTTCTAAAGAAACTATAGAAATTGGACGTGAATTCGGTTCGCTCGGACCATTTTTTTTGTGTTTGTTTATTTCTCCACTATGGTAATCGCCTGCGATGCCATAGCGGTTTATAAAAACTTCTTTTTGGGGATATTTAGGGACTCCACCACTAGGACTAACATTTACAGATATAATTGTACCTGAATTTGTATTTGTCATGATAATTCCTTATTGCCTTATTTTTCTATTGTATGAGTATATCATGAAATTTGATTTAAACATTAAATAGTGGATTTGATTTCCCAAAAGCATCAAGAATTGCACCAGTCACAGCAGAGGATTCTGGAGTAACAAGAAAGGTACATAGTTTAGCAATTTCTGAAGGATCCATCATATGATCATTTTGGATAGATTCTTCTCCAAAAGCTTCAACATATCCTTCAGTAACTACACTTCCTGGACAAATACAATTTACATCTATTCCATCTTTTTTTACTTCTGCAGCTAATGATTCCGTGAAACTAATTAGTCCTGCTTTTGTTATTCTATATGCCGTTCTTCCTGCAGCACCTTTTCTACCACCTATAGAAGAAATATTCACAATTTTTCCATATTGTTGTTTTATCATAAAGGGTAGAATTAGCTTTGTTAATTTAACTGCATTTACAAGATTTACATTTATCACTTCTTCCCAATCTTTCATATTGAAGTCGACTAAATGTATTCGTGGATGAATTATTCCTGCATTGTTTACTAAAATATTAATTTCTAAACCTGATTCAACTATAAATTTCATGATCTTTTCAATACCTGAATCATCTGAAAGATCAGAAGAAATATAATAAGAATTTATACTCTGGGATTGTAGTTGATTATGAACATCGATTAAGCGTTTTTCATTTCTTCCAGTTAATACTACATCGATATTATTTTTTGCAAAATCAATAGCAATAGCTTTTCCAATTCCTCGTGAGGCACCAGTAATTAAAGCAATTTTTTGTTGTTGTGACATTTGTATTCCTATGTAATTAGTGGTCGAGAAGCTAATATTAAACCGACACAAGAAAGAACAATTCCTAATATTAAAAGGAATGTATTGATGGAAACCTTTTTAGTATAATTTGCCCCAATATAACTACCTATAGCAGCCCCAGTTCCCATAACAACAATGAGAAAATAATCTACATGTCCATGGAATGCATGACCAACGAGACCTGCTATTCCCATAAAAAAACCAATAAAAAGATTAGATCCTGCGGCAATGCGCGGGTCTATTTTTAAAATACGAATAATTGCAGGTAGTCGGATACTACCTAATATAAGACCAACTGCTCCTCCTACTAAGCCTATTGATAATCCTGCTCCTGATTCTGCTATTACACGGTTTCGTGTGAATATTCCTTTGGAATTTTCAAGATCTACACCAAAGGCATCTCTCATTTGAGTACCTTGGCTTCTTGCTAAAATAATAAATTCAATTCCTTGCCAAAATACTAGGAGTCCAGCAGAAAACAACAATAAATTAACTGGTACATATGGTGCAAGGTATCCTCCAAGTAAGGCACCAAATACTGCAGGAATACCCATAAAAAGTATGATTTGTTTATTTACATTTTTTTCTTGTATATGTCGTACTGTCCCAAAAAACGAGGAAATAGTTGAAGTTATAATGTTTGTACCAGCTGCTATTCTAGGATCAATACCAAGTAATATAATTATAGGTAAACGAATAGTTCCTAGGGCAAGTCCAACGAAGCCACCGAGTATTCCGACTAAAAAGGAAGAAACTCCTATAGTTATTATTACGGTAGTTGATAACTCTGTTGTAAATAAATTGTCCAAATTTTATTCCTTTGGTTTATCATTGACATATTATCAGGACAGCGATGATTTAAGCAATTGTAAATTCTTACATTGTTTACTAATTTTTTATTGGTGGTTTCAATAGAGCAAAGAATAAAGAACCAAAACCAGTCATAATAGCTAAAGAAACAAACGCAACAGTGTAATCTCCATAGTAATCTCCAAGTATACCTGCCGATATAGGTGCTATAGCCATTGCTAGAGCATTAAGTATTGAAGAAAACCCCATAATTGTAGCAAAAGATCTTCTACCAAAATACTCTGCTCTTAATGATTGCATAGAAGGCCCTCTTGATCCCCAGGCGAGTCCATGGAGTAAACAAAACATAACAACATGAAAATCATTTTGTGCGAATGTTAAAA
>CAYOMB010000044.1:5673-9282 GCA_964404955.1 uncultured Dehalococcoidia bacterium | reverse complement strand
TTAAATCTTCCATTTAAAAATCCATTTACGTTTACCTTGTGATTCTACAACTATAAATTCATCTTTATCCTCTAATAATAAATAAAATTCTACCGGATAATTTCCTTCTGAAAGTTTAGCTTTTCCTTTGCAACTGATTATTCTTTCAGCTATTTTCAATGATGGAATATTACTATCATATTGATCAATAATCTCATAAATATCTAAAGTAATTGAATCTTTAGGTAAATCAGTATTTTGAGGAGAAATTATATTTTGTTCAGTAATAGGCAAACTCTTAAGTTTATTTGAAAGATCTATGCAAGAAGAAAAAGTATTATTTGACGATCTATTACAAGCAATTAGTATAAAAATCACACAAGATATAACTATTAGATTCTTCATACTCCACCTCAGAGAAGAATTATAGAACAGGATTGCTAATGAATTTGGATTCTAGTGTAGGACGGTTGAAATTAGGATATAAGTAGCAAGTTAATCTTAATGAAAATTGTGGTTGTCCAACGTTCTCTTTGTAAACACATATGTATATGTGTCGAACGTTCCCAAACAAAAACATTGGACATCGCAGTATAGGTTAATTATCTATATAAGTAAAGATTTGATATATGAGAATTGAAATCTAAACACAGTTCATATACCTAATATATGATAAAATTACGCTAGAAAAATCCTTATAAAGTGAGAATAGCAAAGGGGAAAGAAATTGGGTATGAACATTGTAGATTTATTGAACAATAATGCACCTATAATTCAAGCCCCGATGGCTGGAGTAACAAATCCAAAACTAGTTGCTGCAGTTTCTAATTCTGGTGCGATAGGTAGTTTTGGGTTTGCCTATAGTAATAGTGAAAAAATAGACTCAGACTTGAACGAAGCTAGAAAACTTACAAAAAACCCAATCAATGCAAATTTATTTATATTTACCGAACCTCAAATACCGTCTGGAAGTGACTATCAAAAAGCCATTCAAGCTTTACAGAAACTTCCTATAAATAAAGATATTCAATACAGTATCCCAGCACCTCCATTTTACCCTGATCTCGAGAAGCAAATTGATCCTATATGGAAATATAAGCCAGAATTGCTAACATTCCATTTTGGTATACCACCTCAATATATAATAGAGAAAGCACACTCTTTTAATATGTTAATTGGGGTAACAGCTACCAGTGTGAGTGAGGCAAAATCTATAGAAAACTGTGGTGCCGATTTTATAATAGCTCAAGGTATAGAAGCTGGTGGACATAGAGGTACTTTTGAACCTTCTGGAGAGAATGATGAAAAATTGAGCACCTCAGACTTATTACAATCTTTGATTGATAATTGCTCTATACCAATTATTTGTGCTGGGGGAATAATGAATGGACGAGACATTAAAGATTGTTTAAATAAAGGAGCAATAGCTACTCAGTTAGGAACAGCATTCCTCTGCTGTGACGAAGCGGGCAAAAGTTCATTATATAGAGATGCTATCTCCTCTTATAAAGAAAGACAAACAAAATATACAACAGGTTTTTCAGGTAGATGGGCTCAGGGTATTAATAATGAATTTATTTCATTAATGTCTAACAAATTTGTCCTTCCATTTCCTCTGCAAAATTTACTGACAAATGCACTAAGATCATATGCCGAGACAACAAATAATATTGAATACCAAAGCCTTTGGGCAGGTGTTGGATATAAAAAAACACGTTCATTACCTGCTAGTCAGCTGATTTATGAATTAGTTGAAGAAATGAAAAATTTATAAGTTTAATGAAGACTTAACAGTGTTACCTATATCACTCGTTGTAGAAATAATTTCTACTCCAGCTGAGGAAAGTGCCTTGATTTTTTCTGAAGCTCGTGCAGATTTTCCTGTAATTATTGCACCTGCATGCCCCATACGTTTTCCTCTAGGAGCACTGGCTCCAACAATTAAACCAAAAATTGGTTTATGAAAATTAGTCTTAATATATTCAGCTGCCTCTTGTTCTTTTGTTCCCCCGATTTCACCAATAAGAACTACTGCATCAGTTTCATCATCTTTTTCAAACATATCTAGTATATCTATAAATGATGTACCAGTAATCGAATCGCCACCTATACCCACGCAAGTTGATTGTCCAATTCCTAAACTACTTAATTGTCCTACTGCTTCATAGGTGAGAGTTCCACTTCTAGATACAACGCCTATTCTTCCAGGTAAATGTATACTTGCAGGCATAATCCCCACTTTACAATGATCATTTGGAGAAATCATTCCAGGACAATTAGGGCCAACTAAAATTGATGATGAATTTTGTAAATAGTTGTAAATTTTTAAGGAATCTAATGCAGGTACCCCTTCTGTAATACAAGCTATTACCTCTATTCCAGAATCTATCGATTCAGAAATAGCTTCAATTGCAAATGGTGGAGGTACAAATATCAAAGAAGTGTTTGCTCCAGTCTTGAGAACAGCTTCTTCTACAGTATCAAAAATTGGTACTGTCTTATCAAACATATTACCACCTTGACCAGGAGTAACCCCGGCAACTAAATTTGTTCCGTAGTTTTTACACCTTGTAGCATGGAAACTACCCTCTTTGCCAGTGATTCCTTGCACAACTAGTTTGGTTTCTGAATTTACTAAAATACTCATGACTTTAAAAACTCTTCCCTTGCATCATGCAAATCATCAATGAGTTTAACATCTAAAGAAGAATCTAATAAGATTTGGGATCCTTCTTCGGCATTTGTACCCAACATTCGTACAATAATAGGCGGCACTTTTGTTTCTCTGCTTGCTTGAACTATGCCTCTAGCTGCCACATCACACCGTAAAATACCTCCGAAAAGATTTACGAAGATTTTATCAACGTCTGTATCTGAACAAATTATTTTCATTGCTTCAGCAACTTTATCTTCATCGGCACCACCGCCGATATCTAGAAAGTTAGCTGGCTGTGAACCTGCCTCAGAAATTACATCCATTGTAGCCATTGCCAGGCCAGCACCATTTACTAAACACCCTACATTGCCATCTAATTTAACATAATTGATATTACTTTTATCTGCGCGAGTCTCCCTCTCATCTTCTTGACCAATATCTCTTAACCCTAAAAGTCCTGGATGTCTAAATAAAGCATCGTCATCAATATTTACTTTCGCATCTAATGCAAGAAGTTGTCCGTCGTTTGTTATGACTAAAGGATTCACTTCAACCATCGAACAATCATTTTCAACAAAAAGTTTATACAGATTTGTAGCTAGGACTGAAAAGGGACGAATGAGATCTGAAGTAAGGTTTAATTTTTTGGCTAAAAGTCTTAATTTGTAGGGCTGTAATCCTAATATTGGGTCTGCAACAACAGTATATATTTTATCTGGATTATTTTCTGCGACCTCTTCAATATTGATTCCACCAAATTCACTGGCGACACAAATTATTGATTTTGTCACCGCATCAATAATTATTGCCAAATAAAGTTCGCGTTGAATACCATATATTTTTTCAACTAATACCTTGTGAACAGGAACACCTGTTTTACCTGTTTGGGCAGTGACTAAATTAGTTCCTAACAAGGTAGAAGAAAATGATTCAATTTCTTTTGAATCAGAAAATAATTTCACCCCTCCAGCTTT
>CAYOMB010000044.1:2504-5573 GCA_964404955.1 uncultured Dehalococcoidia bacterium | reverse complement strand
TGCAATGATTTCATCAATAACGCAGAATTAAAATACTCTCTATCTATTTTCAAAAAATCGTCGTACATTACCTTCATTTAGTGCATTTACAGCTTGTTCTGAAACGCCTAGTTCCATAAGCCTTGGAAGAACTTTGTGTTTTATAAAAAGGTATCCATCAGGATTTCTTTCCCAACGCCTTACTTGGTCATTTAAATTAGCATTATGCTTTCCTAAGTTAAAATCATGTGAGAGCATAATCCTTTCCCCATATCCCGAATCAATTAACTCTTTTATAATGAGGGTCCTCGTATCCCAATCAGGATTTGTACCTGGAAAATGATCTAATCCGAGCCATGCACCTTTGTCCATTAACCCCTTAAGGTAGTCAATGTTCGTTGTATCGTTGCTATGACCTATACATACTCTATTTAAATCTACTCCTTCTTCTTCTAGAATCCTTACCTGTTCATTTCCTACAAATGCTGGGGAATAGGTATGTGTAAGAACTGGGACTCCTGTTTGTAAATGAGCTCTTGCTACTGCACGACTTACAGAATCAAATCGTTCAGTAATACCCTCTCGATCTGTAGATATTTTAATAACACCAGCCTTGATTCCAGTACCTTGAATTCCCTCATTTATTTCACGAACATATAAGGACGCAATTAGATTTGGATCTGTTCCAACAAATTCCCTTGGGGGGGCAATCCAACTACCAGTAGTTGTAATGATATTAATGTTTGTTTTCTTTGAAACTTCTTGAAGCAATAACACATCTCTTCCTAAATCAAATGGAGCCATATCAATTACAGTAGATATTCCTTCATTTTTACATTTTTCTAAATGAGTAATTGCTGTATGTATCGTGGTCTCTTTATCAATAAATTCCGGATACACTTCTTTAATCCCAGCGGATGTGCTCAATACATGTTCATGAACCAATGTGTACCCTAATTCAGAGCTATCGATAGTGCCTGTCACTGTGTTTATTGTAGTCATTGTTACCTCACTTAATCATTTATGCTTGATAAAGTAAACGATGGAGATATACTTTGGCCTGTAAAGATATCGTCTTTTGTCAGACCAGAATGCACTAATACTGAATCTATGCCAAAATTATTTGCACCTGCTATATCAGTTTGTAGTTGATCCCCTACCATAACCATATTCATAGTTTTAGTCCTACGAAATGCCTCTTGGTAAATTTCTTTATATGGCTTTCCTAATCTTGTTATTTGTAATTTTGACTTACCTGGATATCGAACCTCTACAAATGATTCCAACCATAAAAGTATACTGCCTGCACCAATCCCATAATAGTCTGAAGTTTTTGGATATAATAAATCTGGATTTAGTAATACCACTGAAACTTTGTCTTTCTTGTCAAGAATAGTAAATAAATTATTAACAAGATCTTCAATAGAACTAAAAGTATAGTTATCTGGGGATGCTGCAATAATTAATACGTCAAAATCATTATTACTAATTATCCCTCCAGCGTCTGCGACATATGCCAAACAATCATCAGTTCCAATAACTCTACACATTGAACCCTTGAGTTTATTTTCTTCAAAATATGGATAAATTAAAGAACCAGCTGTAATTATTTTTTCATCTGATATGTCCAAACCGAAGCTTTTATAAAAAATGGAAGAAGTTGAAACCGAACGCGATGCATCATTTGTCAAAATAAAATATGGTTTATTAGTATCATTTAATTTTTCAATTAAGGTTATAGCACCGGGTAAAACACCAAATTCATTCACAAGAACTCCGTAAGCATCAAATAGCAGAACTTCATAATTTTTAATTACGTTATTAATAGTTATTTTTGGTATATTGGACACTTCTATTTATAGCCTTATATTATTCTTGGCCTTGAATGAAAGCTGAGTGGAAAGAATCAACGCCACCTTTTACTGTCCCATCTTCGGATCTTGTTATCACTACTGGGCTTGCAAAACTAGGAAAACCACTGTCTAAAGAGTGGTCTCCAATACTTTGAAATCTATGTCCTCTTGGCTCTAATTTTGATAAAACTTCAGCAGAAATACGAGGATCAGTACTTATTACCCTAGAACTACAATCTATCCGAGGTGAATCAATGGCTTCTTGAGGGCTCATACCATAATCTATACATTTAATTATCAACTGTGTTACACAATTAGTTATACGGCGACCACCAGAAGCTCCAACTGACATTTCAACTCCATTATCACCCAATACTAATGCTGGAGTCATATTGTTTAATGGGAATTTCCCTGGCTTTATAGAATTCACTCTATCAGCAATAGGATCAAACCACATCATTCCATTGTTCATAATCACCCCTGTGTTTTTGGGGACAACTCCTGAACCAAATCCAGACATCAAGGTATTAGTTAATGAAACTGCATTCCCAAACTTATCTATAACTCCTAAATGAGTTGTACCTTTATCCTCTGAAGGAACACTTGCAGGAAGAACTTCTTTGGGTTTTCTTTTTTCTTCAATCCAAGGATTTCCCGATCGGTAATTAATTTCTTTCCCATCTGAATATTGTGATATTCCACTCATTTCTTGAAAACGAGTTTTTATATATCCATCAGAAACAAGTCCCTCCCATGGAACATCCACGAAATTAGGATCAGCTAAATACTCGAATCTATCAGCGTATGCCATTCGAGCACTCAATATATATGCATTTAACATCTCAATAGAATTATGTTCAATTTTACTCAAGTTAAAGTTGTTTACTAATTTTAAAGTCATTGCACTGGTGGTACCAGCGCATGCGTATGGAGGAACACGTACAGTTTTATCTCTGTAGGTAAATTCTAATCCTTGCTCCCAAACAAATGGTGTATATTGAGCAAAATCCTCACTAGTAAGGATTCCACCGTTATCTTGTATATCTTTCACTATCGATTTTGCTACATCCCCTTCATAAAATCCCTTAGGACCATATTTACTAATTTGCTCTAAAACATCAGCCAGATCTGGTTGTTTAAATTTATTTACATCATTAATATCACTAGTCGGCATTACTCCAGAAGGCATTAATACGCGTCGCAATTCGTCATACTGGAAAACAAATCCCATAAGTTT
>CAYOMB010000044.1:0-2404 GCA_964404955.1 uncultured Dehalococcoidia bacterium | reverse complement strand
TGAAAATTTAGATAACCACCACCACCTATACCACTAGAAGTTGGTTCAACTACTCCAACGGCTAAACATGATGCGACAGCTGCATCAATAGCATTGCCTCCACTATCTAATACAGCTTTCCCAATTTCAGTTGCATAACGATCTTTTGTACCAACCATTCCAGAAGTTGATATGGCTTCAGATTTTAATAAACTCACATTATTTTGCTTAGTCATATTTCCATCCTTTAACTGTTTAAATCTTTTCACTTAATTTATCAATCTATTCAAAGAGTCAATAAAATAATCGATATCATTTGTTGTTAGCCCATAATGTGGCACAAGTCTCCATCTTGTATCACTATGATATGGTCCAGCCTTTATTCCTTTTTGGTTTAGTTTTTCGGAGATTTCAAAAGGGTCATCTACATCTAATTCTAGATAAACTAAATTAGTTTCAACAGGTTCAACTCGTACCTTTTCTAATTCTAATAACCTTTTTTCAAGGTATTTTGCTAATTGATGATCATTTCTAATACTATTTTCATAATTTTTAAGTGCAACAATTCCAGCAGCTGCAATTACACCTGCTTGCTTCATTGATCCACTGAGTATTTTTTTCCATTCTTTTACTTCATCAATGAAGGCTCGAGAACCAACAACTAACGATCCGATGGGAGCTCCTAAGCCTTTTGAAAGACAAAATAAAACTGAATCTGTTTTTTCTGTTAGTTTTTCTGGAGATATATCCAGTGATATAGATGCATTAAATATCCTTGCCCCGTCCAAATGTATGGGAATATTACTTTTTCTGACAATATTATGTAAAGTTTTCATATCATTAATATTCAGTACTTTACCACCAGCAAGATTATGTGTGTTTTCAACAATCATTACTTTTGTTTTTTGAACTGCAATTTCATCAATAATTAAACGATTGATATCTTCAATATCTAACATCCCTCTATTATTTGTTTTGACTGCTTGGGCTTGTATATCAAATATTTGAGGTAAGCTTTTTTTAAGAGATTGATCTCTATTAAATTCACGATTATATGTGTGTGAATTGTCACCAATGATGACACTTTCACCTTGCTTACAATAAGCTAATAATGAAATTAAATTACCCATTGATCCACTAGATACAAATGTTGCAGATTCTTTATTGAAGAGCTCTGCACTCATTTCTTCTAATTTATTCACGGAAGGATCTTCTCCAAAGCCATCATTACCTACTTCCGCAGTATGCATAGCATCTCTCATTTGCGGTGTTGGAAGACTGAAGCCATCTGCTCGTAATTCAATGTATTTTTTTGATTCAAACATAAAATTCTCTGAAACTGCCATAGGTTCCTCTTACTAAAAGAGACTAAATTTGAAGGGTATAATAACAGAGATAGATGCAGATTTACATAGATAAATACTACCTAAACAGCATTAATACAGCTGAGCTTTTCATAGCATAGCCAAAAGTGTTACCATTTAAAGGTGTTGAAATTACAAATTAGTTAGAATATGAAACTACCTTTAGCTCTTCAAAATCCCAGTTTTCGTGCCTTTTGGGGAGGAACCTTGATCTCTGTTATTGGGTTCCAGATGTTACGATTTACTCAATTTTGGCTAATTTTTGATATTACAGATTCTTCTCTTTATATTGGTTACTTAGCATTAGCCAGTGGTATCCCGACAATTGTATTCAATATAATTGGCGGTGTTTATGCGGATCGTTTAAATCAAAAAATGTTGGTATTCACAACTCAACTCCTATTGGCCATATTTATATTCATTTTATTTCTCTTAACATTTATTGGTGTTATTAATGAATGGCATATTATAATCCTGGCCCTTTTATCAGGATCAGTAGAAGCTTTTGACCAACCAGCTCGAAGAGCTCTATACCCAAGTCTTATTGATAGAGAAGCAATCCCAAGTGGAGTTGCTCTATTATCTGGAATATGGCCAGGCACAAGGATAATTGCTCCAGCTATAGCTGGTTTTCTTATTGTTTGGACATCTGTAGCAACTACAATTCTGATATCCGCTATAGGATTTTTGATCATGGCAATTATCGCATTAACTTTAAAAGTTAATTTTTCCCCACAGCAAAAAAATACGTCTCCATTAGAAGATTTACTCGAAGGCTTTAGTTATATAAAAAGTCATTCTATATTTAGATTTATTATTAGCATTACATTTTTTCAAAGTTTTTTTGCATTGGCATATATTCCAATGATGCCAGTAATAGCAAAAGAAGTACTAAGCTTAGGCCCAGAAGCTCAAGGTATTCTTCTGGGTGCTAGTGGATTAGGGGCTCTCTCGACAAC
Organism: uncultured Dehalococcoidia bacterium; assembly: GCA_964404955.1. Lineage (GTDB taxonomy): Bacteria > Chloroflexota > Dehalococcoidia > Lucifugimonadales > UBA6952 > UBA6952. Next base: position 102 of record CAYOMB010000044.1, on the reverse strand, counting down.
AATTGTTATAGCTATAAAACCTAATCTAGGTTCAAAATTCTTTCACGTTGTTATCGGAAGTTTCTTGAGTGGATTATCTGTTGTTATTTTTGCTCTATCATC
>CAYOMB010000043.1:0-9350 GCA_964404955.1 uncultured Dehalococcoidia bacterium | reverse complement strand
TAGGTCCATATTTACCAGGATCTGGAGTAGGTAAAGGCGTAGGAATAGGTATAGCTGTTGGTGATGGTGTAACAGTTGGAACTGGTATTGGTGTGGCAGTTATGGTTGGTATTGGTGTATCAGTTGGAACTAGTGTTGATGTGACAGTTGGAATTGAAATAGGTGTAGCTGTTGGAATAGGTATTGCTGTAGGATCAGAAATAGGAGTCGAGGTTGTAGACGGACTAAAAGTTGGAGTAGCTGTTGTTTCTTTAGTCAGAGTTGAAATCGGTGTAGGAGAGAGTTTAGTTTCATTATTAATGGACTCTTCAACAATTGAATATCCAACAATATCATCGCCAAAAAATAATCGATTAATCGAAATTAATATTACAACAATGAGTATAACCCCTGCTATATACCTCATAAACTATTAACTTAAGCTTTTAATAAAATTATTGAGATGAAGTACAACCTCTTTAGGATTTTCATCTAGGCACCAGTGACCACCGTTAGAAATTTGAATAAGCTCACAATTTGGTATAATTTCGTTCATCTTTTCTGCAACTTCCAAACGTAGTAGAGGTGATTCACTACCCCTAATTATTAACGTTTTCACCTCTATTTTTGGCAAAATATGCCATGCTTCTGGCCTTTCATATTCTAAAACTATTTGTCGATCTCTTTTCCAAACTCGACCACCATTCGGTAAAGGATTGGTCATAATTTCAGCGAGATGATTTAATATTTCTTCACTGGTTTTTGGTTCTCTGGACCGTAATCGCTCTACAACTGATTGCAAATCAGCCCATTCGTCACTTTCTTCCCGATATCTAACAAACATATTCCCTGATCCAGGATTCACAGCATCTGGATCCATGTCGATAATTACTAAACCAGAAACTCTGGAAGAATCATTTGCTGTGTGAGTAAAAGCATATTTACCACCAGCAGAATGCCCGATCAAAACGACATCTTTTAAGTCTAATTCTTCTAAAAATGCATTTACATCCTGAACGTATTTATCAAATTGGTATTGCCCAGGGACCCAATCACTTTCCCCATGACCGCGAGCATCAATTGCAAATACGTGGTAATTTTCTGAAAGCTCTTTTGCAATATGATCCCAATTTCTAGCAGTATCTTGCAATCCATGTAAAAGTACTATATTTCTTCCTTCCCCTCCCCAATCTACATAACCAATATTAATACCATTAATTAAAACAGTCTTATTTTCACCCAGTGTATTTACCATATTAATTATTATCCTTTCTTATTCTTAAGGAAATTTTCATTTAATCTCAATAACGATTGGCCCAATAGTCTTGTTCCTAAAACTATATCATCCATACTTGTCCATTCTTCTGGACAATGACTCTTGCCTTCTAAACAACGAATAAAAACCATACCTGCAGGAGTAATAGGTGCAATCCGCGCTGCATCATGCGACGCGCGACTTGGTAAATATTGTATTGGTATAGATAAATCTGTAAATGCGCTTTTCACAACATCTTGCATAAATAATGGCAAGGGTACAGGATCTTCTAAATGATCCCATGTTAGTTTAGATTCTATTTTTCTCTTTTCTGAAATCTTTTCTACTTCTTCCTCTAATGACTTTCTTACTAGAACCAAAGATTCTAAATCTGTACTTCTAACTTCTACGCTCATATCAACTTGGCCAGGAATAACATTAATCATATTTGGGCTAACATTCATCCACCCCACCGTACCTACGTTTTCTTCTGACATGCCCGTAGTCGTGACAATTTTTTCAATAGCTATGACTAATTCTGCAGCCGCAACCAATGCATCTTTTCTATCTGGCATTGGTGTACCCCCAGCATGTTCTGGTTGACCTATAAACTGTACAGTTCCTCGGCAAGGTCCAGCAATAGCAGTTACTATGCCTGCTGTTAATCCTTCTTTTTCTAAAACTGCTCCTTGTTCAATATGTAATTCTAAATATCCAGCAATCTGCCCTAAGGCTCTTTTTGCCTTGGATATATTTGAAGAATCACCCCCCAAGTCATCTATTGCTTTATGAATTGTTTCTCCAAATGGAGTAATCACTCCCTCTAAATCTTTCTGAGTTACATCTCCTGCAATTATGCGACTTCCTACAGGACTTATAGGAACAGTTGGTTCTTCGCAAGTAAAATCTACGATTTCCAAAGGTAATGAAAGTTCAATATCTGAGTCCTGAAGACATCTAGCAACTTCAAGAGCTCCTAATACCCCCACTATACCATCATATCTACCCCCCTCTATTACTGTATCGGAATGTGATCCCATCATAAATACCTGATCACCTTCTCCTCCGCGTCTACCAATAAGATTAGAAGCTGCATCATTATATACATCTAGACCTGCCGCCCTAAATTGATCAGCTAACCATTTCCTAGCTTCTTTATTTTGGGAAGAAAACGCTCGCCTTGTCCAAGGTGCCTCAGGATCAGTAAATGTTTCTAAAATTTTGAAATCATTCTCAATTCTTTCCGGTTTAATATCTAATATTTCATCCATAATTATCCTAACTATTCCTTAATTTTTGAAAACTACATAAAATCTAGATACAATAACACATAGTACTAGTAAAATTTTATGCAGTAAATATAAATCAAATCTATTTGAGGGGGAAATTATGCCATCTTTTCAAGTTGTTTCAAATACAGATTTAATGGAAGTTGATAATGCTATTAATAATGTTTTGCGTGAAATTAAAAATAGATTTGATTTTAAAGGCTCTAATTGCAACATCGAAAGGTCTGAACACACCATGACAGTCACAGCAGATGATAATATGAAACTTACCCAACTTGATGATTTAATTCAAACAAACTTTATAAGAAGAGGAATAGATCAAAAAGCATTAGATTTTCAGTCAGCAGATAAGGCAACAGGTGATTCATTAAGGCAGCAGGTAATTATTAAAAATGGGATAGATAAAGAAACTGCTCAAAAAATAACCAAAGCAATAAGGGGCACAAAAATTAAAGTTCAATCTGCAATCGAAGGTGAAGAACTTAGAGTATCGGGTAAAAATAGAGATGATTTACAAAAAGTCATCCAATTTATAAAAGATATGGATATTGACCAACCTTTGCAATATGTTAATTTTAGAGATTAATTAGGTATATAAATGGCTATCTTGTCAACTTCAAAACTTCATTTACATTATGGCGATATACCAATACTGTCTAACCTAAATTTAGATATAAATACTCGTTCTAGAATTGGACTTGTAGGGGCTAACGGAACTGGGAAAACTTCATTAGTTAAGATTCTCGTTGGAGAGACAGATTATCAACAAGGAGAGCTATTATTACAGAAAAATTTATCCATAGGGTATGTCCCTCAAACTGCAGATGATATAAAATCTTCTTCTGTTAAATCTCATATTATGCATGCTTTTCAAAATATTCTCGATTTAGAACAAAAAATAGAAAAAAGTTCAAAAACTTTGGAGGAGGAAAATAACCCTACAACACAAAATACCCACATGGATTTGTTACAGAAATATGAAATAATAGGTGGGTACAGATACATAACTGAATTTAATAAAACTGTTACAGGGTTAAATTTAACATTAGATGTTCTAGAAAATTCCTTTAACTCTGCTAGTGGAGGAGAAAAAACAAAAGCAAATTTAGCAAAAGCTTTATTACAAAAGCCAGACTTACTTATACTTGACGAACCAACAAATTATCTAGATTTTGAAAGCCTACGATGGTTAGAAGACTTTATTAACCATTATGAGTCAGCAGTATTAGTCGTTTCTCATGATAGGCATTTTCTTGATCAAGTGACTACATCTATTTGGGAACTAGAAAACCAATCAATTACCACATTCCCAGGAAATTATACGAAATACAAAAAACTTAAAGCAGAATACATATTGAGACAGCAAAAAGAATACGAGTCTCAAAAAGCATTTATAGAAAAAGAACAAGCATTCATAGATAAATATCGAGCTGGTCAAAAATCTAGACAAGCACACGGAAGAGAAACAAGATTAAATAGAATACAGTTATTACAAGCACCAAATAAAACTCAGTCAATAAATTTACCTGATCTAAAAACTAAGCGAACTGGTAGAGTTATTTTAAATACCCATGAAGCAAATGTTGGTTTTATAGAAAACGATAAAGAAACAATTTTATTAAAAGTTTCAGATATAGAATTACTTCGAGGAACTAAAACAGCTTTTGTAGGCAAAAACGGCATAGGTAAAACGACTTTCTTAAAAACTATTGTCGGAGAAATTACGCCTTTAAGTGGCATAATTAATTTTGGACAACAAATATCATATGGTTATGTAGATCAAAATTTGTCATATATTCCAGAAAATGTTGATGTATTAACTGCCTTTTTAGATGCAAAAAACATTCCAATAAATGAAGCACGGAGTTATTTAGCACGATTTTTATTTATTGGAGAACAAGTTTTTCAGAATGTGAATTCACTAAGTGGAGGGCAATTAACGAGATTACAAATTGCACGAACAATGATCCAAAGTCCTAATTTTTTAATTCTAGATGAACCAACAACACATTTAGATATCCAAAGTAGAGAAGCATTGGAAATAATATTACAAAATTACGAAGGGGCAATATTATTTGTATCTCACGACCGTTTATTCATAAATAATATTGCAGAGCAATTATTAATTGTAGAAAATAATCAGATAAATTTATTTAAAGGAACCTTCGATCAATGGGAAGAAGTTGCTAATAAATCAAATCTAAAAAAAGAAAAAAGCTCTAATCAAAATAATAAAAATAAATCTAAAAAAATAAATAAATATAAATTTGAACAACAAGAAAATCTTATTAAGGATTTAGAAAAGAAACTAAAAACACTCGAAGTTAAATTAAACCATGCTACTAAAACACAAAATGTTTCAGAATTAACAGAGTTTGGTGAGCAGTATACTCTAATTGAAAAACAACTCAGTGACGAATTAGAAAAATGGGTAAATTTTTAATAAAAATACCTTAAAAAACACCATTTATTGCAGCATCATATCTAACTAAACATGCTTCTACTACTATATCAATATCATCACTAAGAAGATATTTCTCATCCACTAATTGTTTTGCGGAGAAACGTACTAATTCAGCATATTTTTCTCTGGACTCATATCTTTCCTCTAACGATTTTCTGGGATCCTGATTTTTTTCCTTATTGACTTTCGTATTTGCAAAGGCACGAGAAATACCTTTCATAGGTATGATATCGTCTGGAGAACCTGAATCTGGATGCCGCAGATTCCATCCTGTATGCGTACCAACTGGAACATCTAAATCAGGTAAACGAATTCCTCCGAGCTCATTTCCATCTAGATCAATATTTGCAACATAATTTTGATATCTCCGACCTTCTTTAACAGGGAAAAATCCTACACCTTGCTGAAAATGTTCATCTTGTTCTATTTCCCTAATACCCCATAATTTTTTAAGACTTGGACTTTCTACTCCTGGAACCATTGTAAAAGCCTCTAAAAATTCTGAAGGTAAAATTGCAGTTTCATTACTAATTGAAGGGTTTTTACTTGCTGGAGGTTCAATCCCTTCCCTTACCCAAAGATCCAAATTTATTAGAGCAGCTCTTAGAAGTGGTCGATAATCAACGATATTAAAGGTATATCTTCCATTAACTTCATGAGCTCCTCCACCCACCACAACTGTTTCTTCACCCAAATATCCTGCACCATGTTGTGTCCCAGAAAAATGGTATCTTCTAGACTCTGGGGCTTGTTCTAAATCATAACCATCGGGATGTATGTGGGCAAGAGATCCATCCCCTCTCCAATATTCTGAAGAAGAATTAGTATATATAATTTTAGGCACCTGATTTATTCCACGTAATTTATTTAATAATCCGTCTTTTTTTCCAGAATAAATATCTACAGAATCATTATCATCAAAAGGAAATGTGTGTCCAAATCCAGAAGCAGCTTGCTGTGAAGGCTGGGCAAATCTGTGATTAAATTCACCCATGCGACTTCCACCTACATGTGGAAGCATAGCATCGAAAGCTATAGATCCATTTTCATCTGTATTCAATCCCAAATACAATAAATGTCTCAACATTCTTGCTGTCTGAGAAACACCATATGCATAGACATATTTAAACTTATTCCCAAATTCATTCACACTTTGATCACTCTTCAAAAAAGATGCTGTATCTCGCAAGGAAAGTAATCCAGTACCAACTATAGGTGCAATTTTAGGATGATAGGCTACATAATAATATTTACCAGGAATAAATCCTTCAGGAAAATAAATATGATCTTCATCAGGTTTAATTTTTCCATTTTCTTCAATTGAAAAAGACCATTTAGATCTATCTATCAGGGTGTCTGGACCGTCTTCCCAGTCTCGTACAATAAGTTTTGCTGTGCTTTCGTTTTCTGCTACAGAGTAGGGTATGTGAATTCTATTTGCCAATAACGCTCCTGTATGTACAACATTAGGGCTAATTTGTACAACAGTTTCTCCGGGTAAATCTAATTCTTCGGTATCGAGATATGGAGGAATTAAGCCTAATAATTGTTCACTTTCAACAACATCCCACTGCCAACCTATTGAAATCACTGAAAAACCACAACTTAGTAAAAAACCGTCTCCTTCTGGTTGATCAGCTACGTCAGATCGATTAAATGTTGGAATAACTCTTGCCCTTCCCCGATTTACAACATCAACAATAATTCTTTCACTTGCTTTGGTATTATCTTCAGGAGTTACTAATATAAACTTAGAAGTAAACTGTACAAATCCCTCTGAATCCCTCGGAGCTAAGTCTAAATCTTTAATAGGTAAATTTGCTGATATTGTTGGATCAACACTGAAATCCAAATACCCCTTCAATTCAACATATCGTCCATATTTACCGAATGATTTACCGTTAGCATATATTTCTCTGGAATTTATTCTTACTCCACTAAGCGACATAATACCTCTCCCTATAAATTACTGCTTCTCTTGGGCTCTTTTAATTCCACCAATAATAAGATTTTTTGGAGGCATAGGCTTCCATCCATCTGGAGTATTGTAATACCTACATCCCGACGTATATTCTTCAGGTTCTTGGTACCCATACTCAATATCTACTCCATTTGTTCTAATTGTTGGTGATCCCAAGCTTTTCTTTTCTTTTGCATCTTCAAAATCTCGTGTTTCTACAGTTTGGTATCCTGTACTAACTCCACATTCTGCTAAACATTCTTCCATTAATTGCAATATTTCACTTGAGTGATCACAACTAGGTGACATATATACTATAATATCCATTTTTTCTATTCCCCATATCTCCAAAAGTTATAACGTTTTTTTTCTATATATATATTCATTATCTGACATACTACGAATCCAATAACCGAGCCGACTATTACCCCAATAAATGAATATGATAAATATACATAAATCACACCTGGATCACCCTTAAGTTCGCCTCCCTGAACATATACGTGAGTTAATAGTCCAGCGATAAGACCGCCAATCATAGCACCAATTAATATAAACAATATGAAAGTTATACACCCTTTAAAAAAATCAACTCCTGATTCCATAAAGAAAGTATAGGTAATTACTGCCAGTAACTCAATATACTTTTATTCGTTAATACTTTTTTCACTATATTTCTTGTCCCATTTAAAACTAGAATAGATGTATTTATTGTAATTGCTATTGGAGGACTTGTTATTCCTGCTAAAATGCCTAACATCATACCCGATATCCCTGTTGCTCCCCAAGTTAATATTTGAAAACTAACAACACGACCCCTCATTACATTGGGCACTATAGTTTGCATTAAAGAATGTAGCACTACTTCGTATGTGGCAACTGCTAAAAATACCAAACAGTAAAGAAGCATCGATAAGAGTAGAATTTTTGACCAAACAAAACAAATCAACAATAAACCAAACAAAATATAAGTTGAATATAATATCAATGTTCGATTTTTTTTAATTCGGTAATTTGATAAAACTAACGTAGAAATTAAAGCTCCAACTTGCCCTGATGCTAAAATATATCCTAGCTCTACTGAGCCTCCACCTAAAACATACTTTGTAACCACAGGGACCATACTTTCATGCGCCCATCCAAAAACCTCAGAACTTAATCCTAAAAATAGCAAGGAGCGTATTCGCTTATTTTGTTTGAGATATGATATACCATCTTTCAATTCTTGAATTGATGTACGATTCTCATCAATTATATTGTTAGATATACTTGGCAAACCAAGAACTAATATTGCACTGGAAATAAAAGAACATATCGACATCAACGCATAAGTAGATACAAAGCCATATTGATCAATAAGAATACCGCCGATAGCTGTAATAAAGACTCCAGTAATAGTCATACAAGAAAAATTAATTGCAGTTGCACGAGACAAGTCTTTAGAACCCACCAAATCCATGGTTATTGTTCCTCCACAAACAAATCTAAAAGATGTACAACTTCCATCAATAAATGTAGTGAGTAATACAATCCCTATATTTATGTTTTCTGTCCAAATAAAAAGGACCACTACGAGATGTGTTATAGAGATCACAAAATGACTAATTGCTAAAATTTTTTTTCTGTCAAATCGATCGACAATTGATCCAGCTAATAAACTAGTAACAAGCATTCCTGCTCCACCACAACCTGCTGCTAAACCAACAAATATAGATGAATTTGTTAAATCTAAAACTAACCAACCATTAGACGTAACAAACAACATGAGAGTAATATCTCTAAATGTTTGAGCAAATACAAACGTACGAAAATTTCGATTTTTTAGAATTAGGTCCATCAATACTTCTTTAACAAATGTAAAAGGGGTGTGTAAAATTATTAAGCAAAATTTATATATATATTTTCTGTTTTAGAAGCAGCAATAAGGTCATTGAGGTGAAGGTTTCTTATTTTATGAGTCCACCATTGAATAGTAACTTTACCCCATTCAGTAATTATTAGCGGATGATGCCCTTCATCTTCTGCCATTTCACCAATTAGATTAGAAAATTCCATAGCAGATTTAAAATTAGTAAACTTATAATTTCTAGTTAATTTAGGAATATCGTTTTCTACAATAAGATCCCACTCACTAGAAGTATCTAAAAATCTTTGAATTAATTGATCATCTGCTTTTGGTGCACCTCTTTCACAAGCAACACATTTTTGTTTGAGCAATTCTTCCATTTTTTATTTCCAATCTGACATTTCTGTAATATATTCGTTTATAATACTATAGTTTTTAGTAAACGTTTAAGAAATGAGTACTTATGAGCACGAACATCGATATCGACACCATCTTATCGGGAAAAAACCCAAACCGATTCAGAAAAGTTCTTATACTATTAATAGGAATATCATTAG
>CAYOMB010000042.1:0-9477 GCA_964404955.1 uncultured Dehalococcoidia bacterium | reverse complement strand
TTGAGTGGATCATTGAAGAATTTAAGAAAGATCAAGGAATTGACTTACAAAATGACAATATGGCTCTACAGCGACTAAAAGAAGCTGCTGAAAAAGCAAAAATCGAATTATCCAATGTGATGCAAAGTGAAATAAATCTTCCTTTTATTACTGCAGACTCTTCTGGTCCAAAACATCTAGCTATGAGTCTAACTAGAGCCAAACTAGAACAACTAGTAGATGACTTAATATCAAAAACTGTTGAACCATGCAAAAAAGCTATTGAGGATGCAGGGATAAAAGCAAGTGATATTAATGAGGTTATATTAGTTGGAGGAATGACTCGTATGCCATCGGTACAAGATAAGGTTAAGGAACTTTTTGAAAAAGATCCCCATAAAGGAGTAAACCCAGATGAGGTAGTTGCTATTGGAGCAGCAATTCAAGCTGGTGTCCTACAAGGTGATGTTAGAGATGTTCTTCTTTTAGATGTAACACCACTATCACTCGGAATAGAAACACTGGGTGGAGTCATGACTCCCTTAATTCCTCGAAATACAACTATACCAACTGCTAAAAGTGAAGTATTTAGTACAGCTGGTGATAATCAAGATAAAGTTGAAATACATGTTCTACAGGGTGAAAGAAGTATGGCAACAGAAAATAATTCTATCGGAAAATTTGTCCTCGATGGCATTTTACCAGCACCAAGAGGTATACCCCAAATTGAAGTAACTTTTGATCTTGACGCAAATGGCATATTAAATGTTTCTGCAAAAGATAAAGGTACAGGGAAAGAACAAAAGATCACAATTACTGCTAGTTCAGGATTATCAAAGGAAGATGTTGAAAAATTAGTACAGGAAGCTGAAGCAAATGCTGATGACGATCGAAGAAAAAAAGAATCTGTTGAAACAAGAAACATAGCAGATAATCTAATTTATACAACTGAAAAGACACTTGCTGAGAACAGTGATAAAGTACCAGAAGAACTAAAAACACAAATTGAATCAAAAGTTACTGAATTAAAGAATGCTATTGAGAGTGATGATGATGAAACTATTAAAACATCATTAGATGATTTGCAGCAAACATTACAAGAATTAGGAAATGCTGTATATAGCCAAGAACAGGAGAATACTACTGAAAGTGAAACTTCAGAAGACACAAAACCTGAGGATGATGAAACTGTTGAAGGGGAGTATAGAGAAGTTTAGGGACATCAAAAAGGAGATCTTATGCCAATGCAAACTCTTATACTTGGAGAAGATTATCAAACTGAGAGTGGAGAAAAATCTAGGTTAAATGAAATACTATTTTCAACGAAAGATAAATCAATAGTTGGTATAATTGTCAGAATTAATAGATCAACACCCAACTTATTTATTCCTCTTCAAACTCAGATAAATAATAAAAAGTCACAACAAAAAGGAATGATCCATTTTTCAAAGCGGACCATTATTCATACTAATGATAAATCAAAATCACAGTTATTTGGTGTGATGATCGATAGTAATACATATAGGCCAAATTATTTTTTAATAAAAATAGGTGGCAAAATATTTAGTGTGGATAACGAACATTTAGATAATATAAGCTCGGGAGCTCCTACATTAAATTCAAAAGTTAAAATTAGCGAAATACCTATTTATTTATCTGACCAGTTAGCAACTAAAGAAGCTAATTTTGCTTTAACGAGATTTTTTGAATCTAATTATTCTTCTGTATCTAATGTTAAAGTAGAAGTCATTTCTGGGACGGCATATTTAACTGGTACATGCCAATTCAATGATCAGAGTATTTCTATTGAAAAATTTATAGGAAACTTAGATGGAATTTTATCTATAAATAATGAAATTGTATGCTATTCTGATCTAGAAATCATTATTGCTAAAAAATTAGCTGATTCCAATATTTTTCATGATGGATTCGTTTCAATTAAAATTTACGACAATAAAATAGCATTAAAAGGTAATTTAAAATCCCAAAAAAGCATGGATAATGCTCTATCAATAATTCAAGAGTTAGATTCAACTAGTATAATTGAAAATAATATTAAATTGAAAATTTGAAGTGATTTTTATAATAGAATAGTGTATTTTTTATTGAAGAATTATTTTGGATATTTATTTCAGTATAAACTTTCATGAAAGGGTATCAAAGTGAATTATAGTATCGATGCACATTCTATAATTGTTCCTGAAGTTGTTGTTCAAAGGTTACCTCACTACCTAAATATATTAAGCATCCTCCAAGTTGAAAAAACAAAAATTGTAAGTTCTGAACAATTGGGGTATTTAGCACAAATTACTCCTGCTCAAATTAGAAAAGACTTAAGTTATTTTGGGAAATTTGGTAAACAAGGAAAAGGGTATGCTGTAAATATTCTAGTAAAAAGATTACGAGAAATTCTTGGAGTAAATTTACAATGGGAGGTTTGTTTAATAGGTGTTGGTAGACTTGGAAGAGCTTTGTTAAGTTATCCCGGGTTTGCACCTGAGGGATTTAATATAATTGCTGCTTTTGATTCTGACCTTTCGCAAATAGGACAACAAATTGGCAAAATCCAAATAAAAAATATTTCAGAGATAGAGAGTTTTTTACAAAATAGTAATATTCAAATTGCAATTGTAGCAGTACCAGCTAATGTAACAAAAGCCATACTAAATTTACTTTACGATTCAGGAATCAAAGCAGTTTTAAATTATGCTCCATTTACTCCGCTAGATCATAAGGACATGATTATCAGAAATATTGACCCAGTAGCATCTCTACAATCGTTAACATACCATTTAAAGATTAATACTTAGGAAACGGAAGGAGGTCTGTTTGTAGATCTTCTTTTTTGAGCAATTCTTAAACGTACCTGGTCTCTTCTTATCGATGCAACAGCATTAGCCAAGTCAATATCTGATTGATTACTACTAATCTTTTCTTCTGCTTGCTTTATTGCTTCTTGAACTTTTTCTTCATCTATTTCTTCAACACGCTCAGCTGCATCAGCTAAAATAGTAACCTGATTCCCCAATACCTCGATAAATCCACCTGAAAGATATAAATAAGTATCTTCGGATCCATCCTGAATAATACGTACTTCACCAGGCTGAAGAGATGTCAATAAAGGAGCATGGTTATCAAGTATAGCAATTTCACCTTCTATACTTGGAGCAACAACACCACGTACATCATCTGAATAAATATTCTTTTCTGCCGAAACAATCTCTAATTTCATTGAGAAAATTTCTCCTATTTAAATTTAACTATTAGCAGAAGCTCGTGCTTCTTCAATATCACCTACCATGTAAAATGCCTGTTCAGGCAAGTCATCGTGTTTTCCTTCTAAGATTTCCTTGAAACCGCGGATTGTATCTTGAATTGGAACATATCTTCCTTCTCGACCGGTAAATTGTGTAGCAACGAAAAATGGTTGTGAGAAAAATCTTTGTAACTTACGCGCTCTAGATACAGTTAATTTATCTTCCTCAGATAATTCTTCCATACCTAAAATTGCAATAACATCTTGCAAATCTTTATATCTCTGCAAATACTCTTGTACACCACGTGCAACTTGGTAATGTTCCTCTCCAACAATTAATGGATCAAGAATTCTCGAGTTAGATGCTAATGGGTCCACAGCAGGATATATTCCTTGTTCAGAAATTGCTCTATCAAGAGAGATGTTTGCATCCAAATGTCCAAATGTAGTGGATACACCCGGATCAGTATAGTCATCAGCAGGAACATAAACCGCTTGAAAGGATGTAATTGAACCATTTTTAGTCGATGTAATTCGTTCCTGTAAAGCTCCCATTTCTGTAGCCAATGTTGGTTGGTATCCAACAGCTGAAGGCATTCTACCCAAAAGTGCTGATACTTCCATACCAGCTAATGTATATCTAAATATGTTATCGATGAATAGCAAAACATCCTGATTTTGTTGGTCTCTAAAATATTCTGCCATAGTCAAACCTGTTAGGCTAATTCTGTATCTAACTCCTGGTGGTTCATTCATTTGTCCAAAAACGAGGGCTGTATTTTGTAATACCCCTGATTCTTCCATTTCATTCCAAAGGTCGTTTCCTTCTCTAGATCTTTCACCCACACCTGCAAATACCGAATAGCCTTTGTGAACTTGAGCAATATTTCGAATTAACTCCATGATAATAACTGTTTTACCAGTCCCTGCACCACCAAAGGCTCCAATTTTTCCACCTTTAGTAAACGGAGCAATCAAATCAATAACCTTTACTCCTGTTTCAAGCATTTCTGTACTAGAACTCTGATCCTCGAAACTAGGGGCTGCTCGATGAATAGGCCAATGTTCTTCTGCTGTAACCTCTCCAATATTATCAAGTGCCTTTCCTGTAACATTAAACAACCGCCCTAATGAGCCATCACCAACAGGTACAGCAATTGGTTGCCCAGTATCATTAACTTCCATACCTCTAGCAAGGCCTTCAGTTGCGCCCATTGCTAAACAACGAACCCAATTATTACCTACATGTTGTTCTACTTCTAAAACTAATTCTTCTCCATTGTGTTCGAGAGTCAAAGCATTGTAAATTTCAGGAAGATTGTCAGGAGGGAATTCTACGTCTACAACCGTACCAATAATCTGTACTATTTTACCTTTATTTTCTGCCATTTCATTCCGCCTTTTTATTATTAATTTAGAGCAGCAACTCCGCCCACTATATCTAATAGTTCTGTAGTAATAGCTTCTTGCCTTACTTTATTCATGAGTAAAGTTAATGAATCAATCATATCATTAGCACTATCAGTAGCATTTCTCATAGCAACCATTCGTGATGAATGTTCACATGCTCTAGATTCTAATAATGCATGATAAATTTCAGTCTCAATATATCTTGGTAAAAGCAGTTCCATGAGATCAATACTTGATGGTTCATATATATAACCAACTGTTTCATTACTTGATAATTCTGATGGTATTACTGGTAAGAGTTGTTTAATGATAGGGGTTTGCAATGTTACATTAATAAACTGAGGGTAACTTAATACAACCTTATCTATACTTCCATCCATATATCCATCTATAACAAGCTTAGCAATTGGCATAATGTCTTCAACGGTCGCCTTATCAGGTAAATCAGTAAAAACAGCCATAGGCTGGTTACCAGTCCTTGTAAGAAAATCTCTTCCTTTTTTTCCAACTGCAACACTAGTAATTGTTGAACTTTCATTAAGAATAAAATCGCCACAAGATCTATTTAAATTGCCCGGTAAGCCTCCACAAAGACCTCTATCAGGAGTCATATGAATAACTACAGTATTATTAATTTCGCGTTCAATTAATAACGGGTGTATTTCTTCTCCTTCAATTGGTTGAGCAGCAAGATCAGATAAAACATGTTCTATTTTTTCAGCATAAGGTCGGCCAGCAAGAGTAGCAAGTTGAGCAAATCTCATCTTAGATGCTGCTATCATTTGCATAGCTTTTGTTATTTTAGCTGTACTTTGAACGCTTCTTATTCTTCTTCTAATTGTTCTTACATTTGCCATATTATTCCTACAGTATATTAAGCTAAATTGACTTTATTAAACGCTTCAATAGCTTCCTTTAATTTGGTTTCTGTCTCTTCATTTATATCTGCATTGGTAGTGATGCTTTCCATAATGTCACTATGGCTAGCAGTCATAAACGCAAGAAAGTCGTTTTCCCATTTTTTAACTGTTTCCACGGGAACTTGATCCATGAATCCATTAATAGCTGCATATAAAACCACTACCTGATTATTCATTGCAAGTGGTACATACTGTGCCTGTTTTAAAACTTCACTTATCCTTTGTCCCCGTTCGAGTCTTGTTCTCGTTGCGTCGTCAAGATCATCAGTACCAAATTGAGCAAATGTAACCAATTCCCTATATTGAGCAAGATCAAGTCTCAATTGACCAGCAACTTTACGCATTGCTCTCGTTTGAGCCGAACCGCCAACTCTAGATACTGACAAACCAACGTTTACGGCAGGTCTGGTACCTGAGTTAAACAAATCTGTTTCAAGATAAATTTGTCCATCAGTAATTGAAATAACATTTGTAGGTATATATGCTGAAACGTCACCAGCCTGAGTTTCAATAATTGGTAAGGCAGTAATAGAACCCCCACCTAATTCTGGGCTGAGACGTGCAGCACGTTCTAACAAACGGCTATGTAGATAGAAAACGTCTCCTGGATAAGCCTCACGACCAGGAGGTCTCTTCAATAATAGAGAAAGTTGACGATATGCCCATGCATGTTTCGATAAATCATCATAAATAATCAAAACGTCTTTTCCTTGATCCATAAAATATTCACCGATTGCACAACCAGTGTATGGGGCAAGATATTGAAGAGCTACAGGATCTGAAGCATTTGCAGCAACTACTATAGTATGCTCCATAGCACCATATTCCTCTAACTGCGCGACTGTTGCAGCAACTTTAGCAACACGCTGACCTATAGAGACATATATACATATTAGATCTCCACCTTTTTGGTTTATTATTGTATCAATTGCTATAGCACTTTTCCCAGTAGATCTATCTCCAATTATCAATTCTCGTTGGCCTCTACCAATTGGTATCATACTATCTATTGCTTTAATTCCAGTCTGCATAGGAGTGTTAACAGCCTGACGACTTACGACGTTAGGTGCAACCTTCTCAACAGGCCTTGATTCTGAACTTGTTATAGCTCCTCGGCCATCAATTGGTTCTCCTAGTGCGTTCATTACTCGGCCAATAACCGTATCTCCGACAGGAACCTCAGCAATTCTACCAGTGGATCTTACTTCGTTTCCTTCAGCAATTCCTTTGTCATCACCTAAAATAACTGCCGAAACTGAATCTTCTTCTAAGTTCATAGCCATTCCAATAACACCACCAGGAAACTCTAAGAGTTCTGTTAACCGTACTCCTGATAGCCCATGTATGTTAGCAATAGCATCACCTACTTCAGTCACTACCCCAACATTTACCATACTGGCAGAAGAACCATATTCCTCTATTTGTTTTTTTATAACTGACGCTATATCCTGTCCCCTAGTCGTCATAAATTCACCTCAAATAATCTTCTTATCGTTATTTAAATTAAAACTATTTACTTATTTGTCTTTTAAGACCAATCAATTTTTCTTGTATACTGCCATCGATAACTAAGTCATTAACCCTTACTACTAATCCACCTAATAATTCTGGGTCTTTATGATATGAAACCTGAAGTTCAGTATTTAACCCCTTTGATATACTCTCTTTGATGTTAGACTGTTGCTCTTTATTCAAATCAACAGCAGTATAAACTTCTGCTCTTGCAACACCACTTGATGCATCAACAAGTTTATTAAACTCATCTTTAATTAATTCAATCAGATTGATTGAATTTCTTATAGAAAGTAGACAAACAAGATTGACTAATAAAGGATTAAAATCCTTCATAGTTGTATTCAATACAGTAAGTTTTTGTTGTAAAGGAATTTTTGCAGAATTAACAAAGGAATATACCGATTCATCTTCCATAAGTTTGGATAAATCAGAGAGTTGAGAAGCCCATTCTTGCAAATCACCAGAGCTCTCTGCAATTTGAAAAGCTGCTTCTGCGTACCTTTTTGCCTTGGGTCCTTTAGCCATTTATTCTATGACTCCTCAGTTTTATCAGTAAATGCATTTTCAAGAACATTATCAATAATATCTTTATGGGTATTTTCATCAAGAGATCGTTGAATAATTTGCTCAGCAGCAGAAACTGCTAAACCGCCAAAGTTTGAGCGGAGCTCATCCATTGCAGAGTCTCGCTCGCGCTCTATATCATTTTTAGCTTTTACTAAAAATTCTTCAGCTTCTTTTTTTGATTTTTCTCGTTCCTGATCACTAAGTTTTTCAGCTGCAGAACGAGCATCTTCAATAATAGCTTGGCCTTGTTTCCTAGCTTCAACAAGCTGATCATCTAGTTGAGCTTGTTGTTGTGCACTTTCTTCACGAACTTTATCTGCTAACTCCAAACTATCTTTAATATTTGATGAACGATCATCAAGTATCTTCAATATTGGCTTGTAAGCGAATTTAGATAAAACTATCAGCAAGATAGTAAAGTTTAACAAATAAGCTATTAAACTTGGCCAGTGAAAACCTAAAGCTTCCATAAGTTACTCCAGTATTCTATATTAATAAACAATGCTTAAGAACTAAGCAACTATGGCAAGTATTACACCAATAATTAAGGCATAAATACCAAGAGCCTCAGCAAAAGCTATTGCTAAAATCATATTTGTTGCAATAGGACCTCTTGCTTCAGGATTCCTACTCAAAGCGTTCAACGCTCCTGAGCCTATCATACCAATTCCAATACCAGGGCCTATCATGCCTATACCGACAGCAAGACCTGCACCTATGTATTTTGAATATGTAATCATTTCTGCAATTGTACCTTCCATTAAAAACCCCCTAGTTAAATTATGTATACAAAGTTTCAATCACACTATTTTCAATGGTCTTCACCCTCATCATGATGAGGCTCAATAGCCATTGTTACGAAAACTAAAGTTAATGCAGAGAAAATCAACGACTGTATCACACCTACAAGTAATTCGAGACCGTAGAACGGTAGTGAAAAAGCAAAAGGAATTAAGAACGATGTCATAAGTAGTAGTATTTCCCCAGCTGTCATATTTCCGAATAAACGGAATGTAAAACTGACGAGTCTTATAAATTCACTGAGTAATTCTAAAATACCAACAAAGAAATCAACGATACCTTCAAATATTTTACCTTTTAAAAGAGCACCAAATCGGAAAAATTTACCAAAATAACCAAAACCTAAAGTTTTAATTCCCCAATATTCAACAAAAATAAACGAAACTATAGCCAAAGCTAAAGGCATATTGAGATCTGTACCTGCAGGCCTTAGAAAATGGCCTGTAATATGCCCTTCTGAATCGAAGGTTGAAAGGCTTTGATATATTGGTATCAAACCTAACCAAGCATTTACTAGTACGAACAAGAAAATCGTAGCAAAAAGAGGAAAGAATTTTTTTGCATTATCTCCTACTACTCCTTCAGCAAATCCGTATAAAGCAGATATAATTGACTCAATAATATTGTAAAAGCCTTTAGGTTCACGATCGGATCTACCGCCTCTAGCACCTAAAACTAATACAAGAATTAATATTATTGTAGCTATCCATGAAGATATTAAGGTATTTGTAATGACAAAATGATTTGGTGGCAAACCATGATGACCATCTTTTTCGTGGTCTCCATGTCCGTCAGATTCTTTTGAGTGATCGTCATGTGGATCACCATGGGCATCAGAAGTAAAAGGATCATATATCAGTTGTGGAGGTAAGTGAACTTCAGGTTTTTTTAAAAACGGGTTACTATCAGTAAACTTTGAACCGATGGCACCAACAATAAAACCAACAACAAATAGTGCTAGCAGAGCAACTCCAAAACCGTAAACTAAACTCTTATTCAAGCTCAATTGCATTTATTCCTTTCAAATCA
>CAYOMB010000041.1:0-9542 GCA_964404955.1 uncultured Dehalococcoidia bacterium | reverse complement strand
GATTTCCTGGACCAATCACAAGAAGCACCTAAACTATTAAATTGTTCATCAATAATACCGCCATATTTGTCAACCCATTCCCAAACGTGTTCCAGAAATTTTTCTCGACCTATTTCATGCCTTGATAATCCTTGGGTTTCCATTAACATTTTTTCAACGACGACTTGAGTAGCAATCCCTGCATGATCACTGCCAGGTAACCATAATGTTGACTTACCTTTCATACGGTTCCAGCGGATCAAAGCATCTTCTATAGCTGTAGTTAGAGCATGACCGTAGTGAAGAGTGCCTGTAACATTTGGTGGTGGCATTATTACAGTAAATGGATCTTTATCATCATCAACATTTGGTGAAAAAAGATGTTTTTCTTGCCAATATGAATAAATGATTTTTTCAACTTTATTATAGTCGTATGATTTTGGAAATTCGGTATCTGTTTGATTCATTTATATTGTATTGATTTTAAGATTTTATTATTTGCGTAAGTTTATCTAGAATTATATTAGCAACGTCATATTTAGATTGTAAAGGATAGTCGGTAATAGTCCCAGATTTATCAATAATAGAAACTTTATTTGTGTCTACAGCAAATCCTGCACCCTCAAGAGTAACATCATTAGCTACAATAAATTCTAGATTTTTATTGTTTAGTTTTTTTATAGCATTTTGCTCAAGATTTTCTGTCTCAGCAGCAAACCCTATTTTTTTTACATTATCTGGAACTTCTTTTAGAAAATCATCATTTTGAACTAATTCAATATACATATCATGATCTTCTCGTTTTTTAATTTTATTGTCAGCAATTTCTTTTACTCTATAATCACTGATCGCTGCTGCCATAATTACTGCATCAGCGTCATTACATTCTTGTAAAACTGAATCTCTCATTTCAGCAACTGTTTCGACATGGGAGATCTTCATACCTAAAGGGTCTGGTAATATTGTTGATGCAGTTACCAAACTTACTTGAGCACCTCTTTCTAGGGCTGCTATTGCTATACTATATCCCATCTTACCTGAAGACCTATTTGTAATTACACGAACTGGGTCAATTGGTTCTGAAGTACCACCAGCACTAACAACTATTTTCCGTCCTTCCAAATCTCCATGTTCTCCAAGTTTTAAATTGATATAACTTATTATTTCTTGAGTTTCCAATAATCGTCCCCAGCCTTCTAATCCAGAAGCCATACGACCATAATTAGGTCCTGCCATACTAAATCCACGGTGTTGAAGAATACTTATATTTGATTGAACTACAGGATTATCATACATATTTGCATCCATAGCAGGAGCTAAGATAACAGGAGCATGAGTAGCAAGAACAGTGGTAGTTAAGCTATCATTGGAAAAGCCATGAGCAAGTTTAGCTATAGTATTTGCTGTTGCTGGGCTTATCAGAATTAAATCTGCCATTTCTGCCAACGCTACATGTTCCACACTAAATTTAGAATTTTCATCAAACATTTCGGTAATGACAGGTAAATGTGTAATACTCGTAAATGTTAAAGCACTAACAAACTTTTGCGCAGACTTAGATAAAATCACATATACATTTGCTCCTAGTTGCATTAATTTACTAGCAAGATCTACTGATTTATAACAAGAGATGCTACCCGTTACTCCTAATATGATATTTTTATCTTTTAATATTGAATCGCTCATAAAATTTATCTTTAGTTATTTAAATTATAGATAATTCTTAAACCTTCTAGGGTTAAATTTTCATTTACATGGTCAAATATATCCGTAACATTACTAAATAAAGTCGAAAGGCCACCAGTACCAATTATTATAGGATTTGCTTCCATTTCTTCTGCAAATTTTTTAACCATTCCCTCTATCATGTAAACATTTCCTAAAACTAATCCTGATTGTAATGAAAGTGTAGTAGATTTACCAATTACATTTTCAGGAGCTAATAATTCAACTCTTTTAAGTTGAGAGGTATTGGAAAATAATGCATCTGCTGATAATCGGGCTCCAGCAGCAATCGAGCCCCCAAGGTATTCACCATTTTGGGATATAGCATCAAAAACTGTTGCAGTTCCACAATCCACTACTACTGCAGGACCGCCATACATATTAAATGCAGCCACTGCATCTGTAATTCTATCACTTCCTACATCTCTAGGATTATCATATAAAATCTTAATTCCAGTTTTAATTCCAGTACCAACAATTAAAGGATCGACTGAGAATAGATTTTGAGAAACTAAAGTAAAAATTGGATTTAATGGAGGTACAACACTACATATAACACAAGAATCAATATTATTAGGGTTAATATTTCTTAAAGACAACAATGAATTTATTGAGAGTAAATATTCTTCTGCAAAACGATTAGTATCAGTATTTAAACGAAAGGAAGTTACTATGTTTTCTTTTTCAAAAACTCCAATAGTTACATTAGTATTACCTATATCAACAGCAAAAAGCATATATACGTTGAACTCCTTTTAAACTATATTTTTAAATCATTTTAACATTTTAACTAAATATGTAAAAAAAATTATTTCCAGTCTGTTATTTCCTTAATTGCAAAAGGTATATTATCTGCAATATCTGAAGCTAATAAACCTCTACTTCCATAGTCATGTTTTTTCAATACTGCACTTAATCCATGCAAATATACACCTAGAAGTGCAGAATTCAATGTATTAACACCTTGAGCTGACAAAGAAGCGATTATTCCTGCTAATACATCCCCACTCCCAGCAGTAGATAAAAGAGATGTCGCAAACGGAGAAACATAATGCGTATTTGATCTATCCGTGATCAGTGTATAAGGGCCTTTAGCAACTAATACATTATTTTCATAAATTTCTTCACCAGTTAACTGATTTAGTATTTGTTCAGATACTGTATGTCTATCATTTAAACTAATATTAGCTGTTTTAATGTGTCCTAAATTAGCTAACTCTCCAAGATGGGGAGTCAAAATTGTATTTTTTAAAGTTATATTGGAATGTTTGGTTATTTCAGCTAAATTATTTATCCCGTCTGCATCAATAACTAAATTAAATTGTTTGTTATATTTATAATGGTAATCAATTAGAAACTTAAGTATCTCAATTGTTTCTTTTGATTTCCCCATTCCACAACCTATCAATACTGAATCGTAATCGGAAATTTGTTTTTCAAGAATATTGTAATTAGCTTTATTTGAAGAAATCATACCATTTGTTTGTTCATATAAAGGGCAATAAATTGCCTCTGGCAAGTAAGAACCATACAGAGAAATTGCACTTTGTGTAGTTGCTATTGAAACTAAACCCACACCTGTACGATATGCAGCTTTGCCAGCAAGAAAAGCCGCGCCAGGAAATTCCCTTGAACTACCAATTATTAATAATTTCCCAAAAGACCCTTTATAGCTTGAAGTAGGTCGTTGTGGTAGCATTGGTACAAAATCATTTGTTTGCATCAATAATTTATTAGAAACCATACGCGAAATAACACCTGATTCCAAAACAACAAAATCTTGAAAATATTCAAAAGCTGGCAATTGGAATAATCCCTTTTTAGGATAATTTAGCATTAACAATAAATCAGCTTTTACTGCTAATTTATTGTTTACTAAAAAATTATTTTTATAAACCTCTCCTGTATCAGCATTTATTCCAGTAGGAATATCAATTGATATCACTGTATTCTCATTCGAATTACAATTATTTATCATATTTGTTAATTTTGATAATTCTTCAGAAAGAGGGCGATTGATACCAATACCTAAAAGTGCATCGACAATAATATTAGATTCTGTTATTTTTTCCAACAATTCATTTTTGAGCAATTCAGTATTTGAAAATTCAAAGTAATCTATATTTTTTGTTTTTTGGCTTTCGTACATTTCGTGTCTAACAAAATCTGGTAATGGCGTATTTTTTTCATTTACATATCTAAATATTGATACGCTATATCCATGTGCTGATAAATAACAACCTGCTAAAACCCCATCATTACCATTATTTCCAGGTCCTGAAATAATCACAACATTACTGTTTATATTTAGAGGGAATTCTGAAGAGACATAATTTGAAATAGATTGTGCTGCTTTTTTTATCAAAGAATTTGAAGATTCGCCCATTGAATATGATTCTAATTCAGCTTGCTTCGTATCCTGAACAGACAATACTTGAATCATTTACACCTCTAATGTTTTATAGCAAGTGTAGAAGCTACAGCATAACTTCTAGAATGAGAAATGGTTAGTTGTATTTCTTTAACATTTTGATTTCTAGCAATAGCTAATGCATTGCCATGAAGTACAATAGTAGGTGCTCTACCACGTTCACGAACTACTTCAATTTCAACCCATAGAAGTCCACGCTTTCCCGTTCCCAATGACTTCATCATGGCTTCCTTGGCAGCAAATCTAGCAGCGAGTTGAGGGAATCGTCCTCTACAGTAAATCTGTTCTTGTGGGGTATAAATACGATTAAGAAAACGTTTGCCCCATTTCAGACAAGCTTCTTGGATTCTATCAATTTCTATAATATCTATACCATTGCCAATCATAAATATCCCTATATTTATTTTATTTCAACTATCATTTCTATTTCTACTGGCCAATTATTAGGCAAAGCTGCAACCCCTACAGCTGATCTAGAATGTTTGCCAAATTCACCAAAAACTTCTACTAATAAATCAGAACAACCATTAGCAACTAATGGTTGACTCGTAAAATCAGGAGATGAATTAACCATGCAAAATATTTTTACTATCCTTACAACATTATTTAATGTACCTATTTCATTCTTTATTCTAGATAACAGATTAATACCAGTGGTTTTTGCTGATTCATACCCTTCATCTACTGAAAGGTTTTCTCCAAGCTTACCTAATTTCAGATTTCCATCTTTATCGGGTAGGGGGCCTGATCCTGATAAAAACAATAGATTTCCAGTTCGGATTCCTGGTACATAGTTTGCTATCGGAGTTTGGACTTCTGGTAATTGTATATTCATTTTTTCTAACTGCTCTTCAAAGTTTGCCATAATATCTTTCCTCTATATATATACCTAGGTTAAAATAATATTATTTTAATTCTTCAGTTATTATAATGTAAATTAAAATGAAAAATAATAATCATTAAAGCAAATATTAAAGAAGTATATACAATGAGTGCGAATATATTAGATGGAAATAAAATAGCAAGGGACATACGTTACGAAGTAGCAGCAAAAGTCACAACAATTACCAATTCACAACAAATTCCTCCAGGATTAGCTGTCCTCCTAATAGGAGATAACCCAGCATCTATATCATATGTGAGGGGAAAAGAAAGAGATTGTGAATTAGTTGGTATTAAAACTCATACTTTTAAAATGGAAGAAAATACCACAGAAAACGAAATAATAGATTTAATCCAACAATTAAATATGGATAATAGTTTCCATGGTATTTTGACACAACTACCTTTTCCTCCGCATATAAACGAAAGAAGGGTTATTGATTCTATAAATCCTACAAAAGATGTAGATGGTATAGGTATAAATAGTGCTGGATTATTAAGTATCGACAAACCAATTTTTGTACCTGCAACACCATTAGGAATTCAACAAATATTGATTAGGTCAGCAATAGAAACGGAAGGCAAAAATATAGTAATTTGTGGAAGAAGTAATCTGGTTGGTAGACCATTATCTATACTATTAAGTCAAAAGAGTATAGGAGGGAATGGCACAGTTACTATCTGTCATACTGGTACACTCAATTTAATAAAATACACTTCTGAGGCTGATATCTTAATTGCTGCTATTGGCCAACCAAATGTAATAACATCTGATATGGTAAAACCCAATTCAACTATAATTGATGTAGGTATAAATCGCATTGACGATTCTACTAAAAAATCTGGTTATCGATTAATTGGAGATGTAGATTTCGAAAATGTAAAAAATATGGTAAAAAATATAACTCCTGTACCTGGTGGTGTAGGACCAATGACGAGGGCTATGCTACTTGAAAATACATTGAAGGCATATAATATACAAACAGGTAAGGATTAATATTGAATATTTCAGAATTTGACTATAATTTACCTGAAGAATTAATTGCACAATATCCAATTAGTAATAGAGATGAATCACGGCTTCTTGTCCTAAATCGATCAACTCAAACCATATCTCATCATATATTTAATGAGCTTCCAAATTTGCTAAATAAAGATGATGTACTAGTCTTCAATAATACAAAAGTTATGAAATGCAGATTAATTGGAGAAATAGCTGAAAGTAAAAGAAAAATTGAAATACTTTTTCTAAACCAAAATACTGAAGGCTATTGGGAATGTATAGGAAAACCAGGACGTCATTTGAAAAAAGGAGTTTTGGTATTATTTAATAAAGATCTCCATGGAGAAATAATAACAAAAAATTCTGATGGTACAATGCTGATAAATATAAGTAATGATAGCATGATTGAAAAACTAGGCACTATTCCACTTCCTCCATATATAAACAATCAGGATATAAAAAATACAGATCGATATCAGACGGTATATGCAACAGACACTTTGCTAAGTGCAGCTGCACCAACTGCCGGGTTACATTTTTCCGAAGATATATTTAAAACTTTAAATCAAAAAGGTATAGAAAAAGTAGAACTAAGCCTTCAAATTGGATTGGGAACATTTCAACCAATCCGAGTTGATAACATAAATGAACATAATATGCACAGTGAACAATGGATAATTAGTAATGAAGCAGCTAATTCTATAAACTATGCAAAAGCTAATCATAAAAGAATATTATCTGTAGGAACAACAGTAACCAGAACTTTAGAAAGCGCATATTTGACAAGAGATGATAAGAAATCTTCTAAGATAAATCCAGGATCAAACTGGACTGATTTATTTATAAAGCCCGGATTCAAATTTAATGTTATCGACATGCTCTTAACAAACTTCCATCTACCAAAATCAACACTACTAGTTTTATTATCATCATTTGCTTCAAAAGATTTAATAATGAGGGCATACGAAGAAGCAATAAGAGAAAAATATCGTTTTTATTCGTTCGGTGATGCGATGTTAATTATCTAAGGACTCTGGATATAAACTGTATAAAAGTTCTAAAAATGAATTCACTACTAAACTTCTATTTATTGAATTACGTACAATGACAGAAGTGGGTAATACAACGTTATAGTCCTCAATTATTTCAATTTGTGTTAAGGTGCCCAGTTTCAGCTCTTGTTCAACAGAATGCCTAGGTAAAAAAGAAACACCTAAGCCTCTTTCGATCATTTTCTTAGTTGCTTCTATACTATCCAAATCCATAGTTACATTTGGGGCTATTCCTGCTTCCCTTACTACTCTGTTGATCAAAACAAAATAGCTTGAACCTTTATCATAAAGTATGAGTGGTTGTGATGCTACATCATAAATACTTGCTTGTCCTTCAATGGCAAATTTATGAGAAGGATCAGTAACTAATATTATCTGCTCATCATAAAGATGCCTGACTTGCAAATCTGGATGGTATATTGAACGAGTTAATCCAATTTCCACATCATCTTCCAAAACCATGTCTACAATATCAGAAGATCGACCTGTTTTAATTGTCACATCTATTCCAGGATATAATTCTCTGAATTTTTCTACAATGTTTGGTAAAACATATGCGCATATTGCTCTAGCAGAACCTATTCTTATTTTACCAACAGAGTTACTATGGACACCAAATACCGCTTCTTTCCCATCATATATATACTGTAATATTTTTTCAGCATAGGGAACTAAGGCTTTCCCAGCATCAGTAAGTCGAACACCCCTTCCAGTTCTTTGAAAAAGTTGTTCATTCATTTCTTTTTCTAAGGATATAATTCGCGCACTCAGAGAAGGCTGAGTTAAATCTAATATCTCTGCCGCTTTTGTGAAACTTTGATGTTCAACAACTGCAATAAATGCTGAAATTTGAGAGGTTTCCAATTTTTCCACCGTAAAAAAACAATATTATTGAAAAAGTATTCATTACCTATATGAATTATACTATTATCTATTGATATTTTCTATCTATCACTAATAATTACTGAGGTAAGTAAAATTACTATGTAGAATTTGCAATATTTAAATATTAGAGGGAACTATGGAAAATATAAACCAACCATTATCCGACCAAATAGCATTAGTAACTGGAGGTTCTAGAGGAATAGGAAAACAAATAGCAATTGATTTGGCTCAATTAGGAGCATATGTTGCGATTAATTATAATAATAGTAAAGAGTCTGCAGAAAAAGTAAAAGAGGAAATTCTAAGTCATGATGGGAAAGCAGAAATATATCAATGTGACGTAGGTAATAACTCTGATGTAACCGTAATGATGGAATTAATACAAAAACAAATGGGCAACATTGGTATATTAATAAATAATGCAGGTATCTCGAGAGAACGTACAGTTCGGAACATGTCTTTAGATGAATGGAAAGATGTAATTGATACTAACCTAAATAGTGTATTTTATTGTAGTCAGTCAGTAATACCACAGATGATTGAAAATAAAAAAGGTACCATAATTAATATAGCTTCACTTTTGGGGCAGATAGGTAACATAGGTTTAGCAAATTATTCTGCGAGTAAAGGTGGGGTTCTTGCTTTCACTCGAGGGTTAGCACTCGAACTCGCTCGTCATAACATTACTGTTAATTCTATTTGCCCAGGTTGGATAAAAACAGATATGACCGAGAGAATCCCAGAAAAATTAAAAGATGGAATATTATCATCAATACCATTGAAAAAATTCGGCGAACCTGAAGATATATCGGATATGGTTTCTTATTTAATACTTAAAGGTAGTTATATTACCGGCACTCAAATCCATATAAATGGTGGTCTTTATATGTAGAGATTTATTATAACTACTCTTCAGAATCTTCTGCTGAAGAGTCATTATTATAAATTTCACCATCTTCATCTATGCCACTATTTTGTAGAGTCGTTTCCAATGCAGCTTCTTTGCCTTTAGCTGCCTTTGGTTGTGTGTCACGAGCATTCCTTAATATAGGATCCATTGAAGCAATTGATACAGTTTTATCTTTTTCTTCCATGTTAACGATACTAACACCCTGAGTTCTTCTACTTAATATCCGTAATTCAGCTAAGCTTGTTCTAGTCACCTGTCCTTGCTCTGAAATAATTAGTATATCTTCAGCTTCTTTTACAACTCTAGCTGTAGCTACTGGACCACTTTTAGAAGTGATTCTAAAAGTAGCGACTCCGTATCCACCCCTATGGGCAGTACGATAATTATTCAAAGAAGTAGGTTTACCATATCCTTTCTCGCTTATGACAAGTAGTTGACCCTCTGGGTCAACAATATCCATAGCAACAACAAAATCATCGTTTCTTAAACGCATACCTCGAACACCACCAGCTATTCTTGAACTTGACCGAACTTCAGTAGAGGAAAACCTTATAGAAACACCTTGTTGTGAAACCATCAAAACATCAGATCCTCTATCAGCTAATCTAACTGAAATTAAGTCATCTCCATCTTCTAAATCCATTGAATTTATTCCATTTGCTCTTATGTTTACTA
>CAYOMB010000040.1:0-9736 GCA_964404955.1 uncultured Dehalococcoidia bacterium | reverse complement strand
ACACTTAATACTAAAGCAGCAATACTTGTTGAAAAACCAAGATCTGTAATATAACTAAATTCATGTACTACCACCGATGCAACACCAACACCTCCTATGAGCATGGAAAATGTTAATATCCAAAGTGTTTTGGTTTTCAAAGCTTCGTTTAATGTCCAAGATTTATCAGTAATATTTTTCTTGTTTTCAAATAGATTAGAATCAATTTCTGATTGGTCTTTTGCTCCATCAGGTAAGAGTCCAATATCTTCAGGTTTCCGTACCATTAATGTTGATACTGGAAAAAGTAAAAAGAAGAATATTATCGCAATTAAAATCCATCCCATACGCCAACTTGAATTCAAAATGACAAAACCTACAGCTGGGGCAAGAATTGCCCCAGCAGCCGTATTTCCCATAGTACTAAAGGCTGTAGCTCGTCCTCTATAGCGTATGAACCATTTTAATACGGTTGCATTTGCTACTACTCCGCCCATACCTGCTCCACCAGCAAGGCCTACTAATATAAATGCTAAATAGAATTGCCAAATAGAATTTACTTGAGTTAATAACAAACATGCTATACCGCCAGCAATTGAAGAAACTACCATGATTAACTGCGGTCCTTTATTATCAACATATTTACCTAAAAAAGGTGCAAGTCCGGCAATAACAAATGTTCTGAGAGTAAGAGCACCAATTAGTGTTGATCGACTCCATCCAAGATCTTCTGACATGGGTTTTAAAAATACACCAAAGGTAAAACTTTGCATTCCACCACCAGCAAAAGAGCCTAAGAAAGCACCGATCACTATTATCCATCCATAAAAAAACGGTGTTTTGCTATCAACTATTTGATATCTATTTTTCTTTATTTTCATTTAATATTTAACTCAATTATTTTTTAAATACTTTAGTACAGTTTTTCATTAAAGTGTGTTAAAAAAACAACTGTTAAATCAATTACTTAAATTATTTGAGATAATTTACGATATGGCAATATATACGAATCTAAATTCAAAGAATATCTTTGTGTATGAGTTGCCATATCGAGTCTATTTCTACTTGAATTGATGCTTTATATATGTTTTCATATACCTAATAATATATAAGGAGTAGAGCTATGGATAATGCAGTTATTGTAAGTGGAGCACGAACACCAATAGGCAGGTATGGCGGCGCATTTAAAACTATGAAAGCTTCAGATCTAGGAGCAATTGCAATTAAAACTGCAATTGACAGATCTGGTATAAAACTATCAGATGTTGAAGAAGTAATATTGGGTAATGCACTACAAACTGATGAAGCAGGTTATGCCGCTAGGATGGCCTCATTAAAATCAGGAATTTCCCATGAAGTACCAACAATAGCTATAAATAGACAATGTTCATCTGGTTTAGAAGCAATAAATATTGCAGCACAAATGATTCTCTCTGGAGCAATAGATGTAGCAGTTGCTGGGGGCATAGAACATATGTCTGGTGCACCATACTTGATGAGAAATATTCGTTGGGATGGTTTAAGAATGGGAGATGGTAAGCTCCAGGACTCACTAATAGAAGGTCTAAATTGCCCAGCTAACCAGTATCATATGGGAGTTACTGCAGAAAATGTTGCTCAGGAATTTGAAGTATCAAGAGTTGACCAAGACGAATTAGCAGCCATGAGTCATCAACGAGCTGTTAAAGCAATTGAAAATGGAAGATTTGAAAAATATTTAGTATCTGTAGATGTGCCTCAGCGAAGAGGTGATCCTATAATAGTATCTGCTGATGAACAACCTAGATCAGATGCTAGTGTTGAGTCTTTATCAACACTTAAACCTGTTTTTAGAGAAAATGGAACAGTAACTGCAGGAAATTCTTCTGGAATTAACGATGGTGCTGCTGCAGTAGTTATAATGTCTGAATCGAAGGCCAAAGAGTTGGGGTTAAAACCAATAATGAAATGGGTTAATCGTTCAGTAGCTGGTGTAGACCCTTCATTAATGGGTACAGGACCTGTCCCAGCAGTACAAAAATTGATCAAGAAAACAGGAATTAATTTAACTGATATAGATTTAATAGAGTTGAATGAAGCTTTTGCTTCCCAAGCTTTGTATTGCATGAGGGAATTAGATTTAGATATAGAGGTTACCAATGTAAATGGTAGTGGAATATCCTTAGGACATCCAGTTGGCGCCACAGGAGCTATAATGACTGTTAAATTGATGGAAGAAATGGAATATCGTGATATGAACCTTGGCTTAGCAACAATGTGTGTGGGTGGTGGCCAAGGTTGTGCAACAATTTTTGAACGTTTGAATTAAATTAGGGAATATCATGAGTACAACAAGCCAGGTAACAAAATTTATATTAGAGACAGATTTTAATTCACTAAATCCTGAGGTTATTCACGCTGGGAAAAAAGCATTTATTAATTTTTTAGCTGTTTCTATCTATTCATCAAGAGATCCAAGTTTGAAAATATTGTTAGATTTATTTGCTGAAAATACAAATAAGGAACTTGCATCTATAGTTGGAACAAATATAAAAAGTAATTTAGATAATGCAGCCTTAGCAAACGGATATCTTGGACATTTAGAAGATTTTGATGATACCCATTTCCCTACTATCATACATCCTTCCTCTCCTACTTTTCCTTCTGCTTTAGCTTTAGCAGAAAATCTCTGTAAAAGTGGAAAAGAATTTTTACTAGCTTCAATACTAGGTATCGAAATTTGTTGCCGAGTGGGTGTAGCAATGCATCCATCTCATTATGATCAAGGTTGGCATATAACAGGAACTACTGGTGTATTTGGTTCTGCTGTTGCTTCGGGTATTTTATTAGACTTAAATGATATTCAATTAAAAAACTGCTTAGGTATTGCAGGTACCCAAGCTGCCGGTGTTAGAGAAGTATTTGGAACTATGTCAAAACCATTTCATGCAGGTCGGTCTTCACAATCAGGTTTATTAGCAGCAAATTTAGCATCAAAAGACTTTACTTCAGCAACAAATATTTTTGAAGGGAGACGAGGTTTTTTTGATGTCCTTGCGCCTGATTATGACTTGAGTATTTTAACTGGTAATTTTGGTTCGCAATGGGAAATATTACAAAATGGACTTAAGCCTTATGCTTGTGGTGTTGTAAACCATCCACTAATTGATGCCATGATAAAATTTAAGAATGAGAATGAATTTAATATAGACAATATTAAAAGTATTAAAGCTTATGTGCATCATTTAGTCCCAGAATTAGTTGGTCACAAACAACATCCTACTATTGGATTGGAAGGTAAATTTTCTTTTCACCATAGTATGGCTGTTGGGTTATTGTACGGACGAGCTACTCCATTAGAATATACCGATACCATGGTCAAAGATACTCTAGTAGAAAAAATTAGAAATATAATACAGTGTGAGGTACGTGAAGACTTTTCTGAAGAACAAGCTATAGTTGAAATTGTTTATACAGATAACACTACAGTTGTAGTTGAAGTAGAAAATTGTTCGGGATCTCCTGATAATCCTTTAACTGACAACCAACTAAATGATAAATTTAATATACTAGTTGAAGGTGTTCTAGGGAAAAAAAGAACTGAGGAATTGCTTTCTATTCTTTGGAACCTTGAAGAAGTAGATAATATAGCTTCAATTTTACCAATGATGAATTCTTAAAATATGTTGGTTTGAGCTCTATTGATTGTCTAAATGAGTTTAAGTTCATGGTTCTATTTATTAGCTTCTTGAAATGCTGTTTCAAATCCACGTATCGATCCTTTTAATTCATCTTCTGTTACACAGTAAGAAATTCTAAAATATCCTTGCTTTCCAAAAGCAGATCCAGGTACAACTAAAACATTTTGATTTTTTAACAATTGAGTAAAATCTCTATCATTGAGTAGAGGTGACTTAGGGAACATGTAAAATGCACCTTCTGGTTTTTTTAATTCATATCCTATATTGGATAATGCATTAAATAAAAAATCTCGTTTTCGAGTATATTCTGTTATGTCAACAGTAATATCTTGTAAACTTCCAATAATGTTTTGCATTAATGCAGGAGCATTAACAAATCCAAGTGTGCGGTTGCAAAAAACCATAGCATCAATCAGATTTTCTGGATCCTTCAATAATGGATTAACCGATATATAACCTATACGCTCTCCAGCTAGTCCCAAGTCTTTTGAATGTGAAGTAGCAATTATTGTTCGGTCATGAAATCTATACAAGAAAGGATATCTTTTGTCATCATATATTATCTTTCTATATGGTTCATCGCTAATAATAAAAATACTGATATTAAGTTCTCTTTCCTTTTCTTGGATGGCATTGACGATATCGCTGATAACTTCTGGAGGATAAATTACTCCAGTAGGATTATTTGGGGAATTAATAATCACAGCTTTAGTATTAGCAGTGATAGTTGTTTTAAGTTCACTAATGTTCGGGTAAAAGTTTTCATCACAATCTACAACTAAAGACTCTCCGTTATGATTATCAATATAAAATCGATATTCTACAAAATAAGGATTAAGAATAATAACATTGTCACCTTCATTTAATAATGTTTTTAAAACAACATTAAGAGCTCCCCCCGCCCCACAGGTCATGATTATATTATCTTCAGGAAATTCTAATTGGGTTTCTCTACTGAGGTTTTCTGCTATTGCTTTTCTAGTGAATTGATATCCTGAATTTGACATATACCTGTGAATCCCTTTAGGAGGATTATTAGCAATATTTTGCAACGAAGTGTAAAATTCTGGAGGAGGCTCCATAATAGGATTTCCCAAAGAAAGATCAAATACATTTTCAGCACCAAATTTTTGTTTTAATATAGCACCTTCCTCGAACATTTTTCTAATTTCAGAACCCTGTTCTAGAAAACTTTCAATCTTTTTAGAAACGTATCCCATAATCACCTATAGTTTTTGTATATAAAAGAAATTTATCATTAAAAAGATTAGTAATCAACCTTTCTTATATTTACACTATTTGTATGTACTTTAATTAATTACTGACCTTTGATATACTTCTCTGGCGTCTAAAAATTTCAACTAAAATGATAGGAGACCTATGCCCGGAATTGCAGTTATTGGAGGACAATGGGGTGATGAAGGTAAAGGCAAAATTATTGATTATCTAGCCGAAAAAACCCAATATGTTGTGAGATATTCTGGAGGAAATAATGCTGGTCATACAGTAATTAACTCCGAAGGTGAATTTGCTTTGAATTTAATCCCATCTGGAATATTTTGGCAAAATGTGACTCCTGTAATTGGAAATGGTTTAGTTGTTGATCCCGAAGTTGTAACTCAAGAAATATTTGCTCTTCAAAATAGAGGAATAAACACTGAAAAATTGATAATAAGTGATCGTAGCCACGCAATTATGCCATACCATATTTTATTAGATCAACTTGAAGAACAATCAAAGGGAAACGATGCTATCGGAACCACAGGAAAAGGTGTTGGTCCCGCATATGTGGATAAAATATCACGAATAGGAATACGTATTGGTGAACTAGCTAATCTGTATTCCGATCCTTCCTCAATTAACAGTTTTCTAGAAAAGTTAACCAATATACTTAATATTAAAAATAATATTATTACAAAAATATATAATTCAGACCCAATAGAAATCGAACCATTGTTTGAAGATTGTAAAGTATGGGGAGAAAGATTGTCTAAGTATGTATTTCAAACTGATCACATATTACATGATGCCTTGGAAAGAGGTGAAAATGTATTGTTTGAAGGCGCCCAAGGTGCCTTATTGGATATTGACCATGGAACTTATCCATTTGTAACTTCATCTTCACCTACAATTGGTGGTGTATTTACAGGTACAGGTGTCCCCTACACTGCTATTAATGAAGTTGTTGGAGTTTTTAAAGCTTATTGTACAAGGGTTGGTTCTGGGCCAATGGTTACTGAATTGCATGATGAGGTAGGAGAAAATATACGGGAAAAAGCCAAAGAATACGGAACCACGACTGGAAGAGCAAGAAGAGTTGGATGGTTTGATGCTGTTGCAGCAAGATTTTCAGCCCATATTAACGGATTTACATCTATAGTATTAACTAGATTAGATGTTTTGGATGGATTTGATGAATTAAAGATTTGCAATAAGTATCAGTTTGGTGATAAAACTATATCAGATTTTCCTACTGACAATGCAACATTGAATAGATGTGAACCTATATATGAAACATTACAAGGCTGGTCAGATCCTACAGCATCTATGACTGGTCTAGATAATTTTCCAATTAAAGCATTAGAATATGTGAAAACTTTAGAAAAATATATTGGGGTGCCTATAAAAATAATATCCACTGGTCCTCAAAGAGAAGAGACAGTTTTAGTAGAAAGTTTTGTAAATGAAATTTAAGGAGGCTCTATGAAACTACTATTATTTGATGATTATCAACTAGGTGTTTTAAATAAAGACGGAAATGTTGTCAATGTTTCTCAAGAGGTGGAAAATTTCGATAAGATGCCACCAAATTTACGAGTTGTAGAAGTTATAAATAACTGGTCTAAATATCAACCTAAATTTAATAATTGTATTGAAAATAATTCGGGAACTGATATATCAGGCCATAAAATTTTACCTCCATTGCCAAAACCAGGCAAAATGGTTTGCATGGCAGTAAATTATATGGAGAATGGTACTCGAAGTGAACCAGCCCCTATAAATGCTTTCCTCAAGTCACCTAATTCAGTTATTGGGGATGGTGATACGATTGAAATGTCGGAACAAGATGCTATCGTTTTTGAGCATGAAGCTGAGTTAGCAATGATTATTGGTAAAGAGGCAAAAAATGCTAAGCAAGATGACTGGAGAGATTACATATTTGGTTATATGAATTTTATTGATGTTTCTTCACGAGGTCTTGGTGCTCCCCCAATGGATAGTTTCTTTGCAATGAAATCTCCAAATACTTCTGCTCCTATGGGCCCCTTTATCGTTACAGCCGATGAAATTCCAGATCCACTAAATTTAGATGTAAAGCTATGGGTTAATGGCAAATTGCGACAAGATTATCATACAAGTGATATGGCTCATAAAATTCCTCGCTGCATTGAGTGGACTTCATCTATAACAAAGTTGAACCCAGGAGATATTGTTCCTACTGGGACAAATCATAGAGGATTAGGACCAATACATGATGGTGATAAAATCGAAATGGAAATTGAAAATATGGGAAAACTAACTGTGTTTGTCAAAGACTCATTAAAACGCCAATGGGCAGATGAAACAAGGCTAGAGCGACAAGAAAAAGGAGAAAAGGAGACTATGGCTCCTCGAATTAAGTAAATATATAATATATGGAGTTTATTTTATGAAATTATTATTATTTGATCGTGATAAATTAGGTGTCTATAAAGGAGAGAACATAGTTGATGTATCTGGCGCTATAAGTGGCAATACATATTTTTCTCCACAGGGAATTATGAATGATATTATAGCTAATTTTAGTAGTTATAAATCTAAAATACAAGAAATAGTTAATGCAAACGATGGAGTGCCGGCTAGTTCAGTAAAAATTAGTGCACCACTCCCCTATCCTAATCAATTAATTGCAATGGCTGTTAATTACATGGAATTTGGAGCAAGATCTGCACCAGCTCCAATTAATGCTTTTCTAAAGTCTCCAGATTCAGTAATTGGGAATGGAGATACTGTTGAATTACCTTCAGCAGATGCAGCAATATTTCATCATGAAGCTGAATTGGGTTTGGTGATAGGTAAAAAAGGATTTAAGATCCAAGCTAAAGATGCATACGATTATATATTTGGTTATGTTAATTTTATCGATGTTTCTGCGAGAGGTTTAGGTAATGGTAGTTTTTATTGGGGAAAATCATGGGACACTTTTGGTCCAATGGGTCCTTGTATTACTACTGCAGATGAAATATCTGACCCTCAAAATCTTGATATTAAATTATGGGTTAATGATGTTTTAAGGCAAGATTTTAATTCCAATGATATGGGCCATAATATTGCAAGATGTATTGAATGGGTCTCACAAACAACAGTTTTGGAACCTGGAGATATTATTGTTACAGGTACTAATCACCAAGGATTAGGTGCTATTCAAGATGGTGATAAAATAGAAATAGAAATAGAAAATCTAAATCGTTTAACAGTTTATGTTAAAGATAATTTAAAACGTGAATGGCCTACAGGTATTGATCAAGCTACTGCTGATCGTGCTGCTGGTAGAACTACTAGTGGTGGATTTGGCGAAAGGAGTTAAGTATGGTTGCTGAAGAAGGTAAAATATTATTAGATTGGGATGCTCTTGAAATCGGTGAAACCTTTCCTGTATATGAATATATGATTCAACAGGATAATATTGATCAATTTCGCAAAGGAGTCATGGACCAGGACGCATCATTCCCTACAATTTCTCACAAAGTAGATGTAAGGCAATATGATAAAAGATATACAGATAATGGTTCAGTAAATGCTAGATGTTCTTTCTTTTGTTATAATACCCCGATTCCCGGGAAACGATTATTTGTTACTGCATGGATTGCTGATAAATATTTAAAAAGGGGAAAAAATTATATTGTTACTGAAGCTGTTACTACTGATGAAGATGGTCGATTAATTGATCGTGTTATAACCCATGAAATGAAACAACCAGGGGAAGTAGGGAAAAAATGGGGATAGAATATAGGAGTTACAATTTAGGAGACGAAATAACACCATTAGTAAAAACAATGTCCCAAGAAGCTATAAATGACTTTGAGGGCAGTGCTGGTGTAAAACACCCAACACAATTTACTGATACTGAATTTGCACAAGAAAGATTAGGTACTGCTGGAACGATAGCTTCAGGAAGAATGTCTGTAACGTTTTGTTTAGAATTAATGCGGCGCAATTTTGGTGCTGATTCATTCAATCGCACAGGTATGGTAGATTTACGAAACTTACGACCAGTCCGTCCAGGAAACACAATAACATTTACTGGTAAAATTATTGATATTTCACGAGAAGCAAATGGTAATAAAGTTACCGTCGAAATAAACGCAACAAATGATGAAGGTAATCTTACTGGCGTTGGTAAAGGTAGTGTAATTGTCCCTAGTGGATTTTTTGCTCCAGAAGAATAAATAAGGAGAATTTAATGCTCGAACCTTTAGGTAAGTATGAAACTGCAATGGTAGTAACCGCTCATCCAGATGATGCAGAATTTGGTTGTTCTGGCACTGTAGCCAGATGGATTTCTGAAGGCACACAAGTTGTCTATGTATTAGTGACTGATGGTAGTAAAGGGACAGAAGATCGATCTATTTCCCCTGAACAACTTGCTGAAATCAGAAGAAATGAGCAAATTGAGGCAGGTAAAATATTAGGGCTAAAAGACGTGGCTTTTTTAGATTATCCTGATGGGTATTTGGAACCTTCACTAGATGTAAGGAAGGACATTTCTAAACAAATTCGTATTCATAAACCACAAATACTAATTACAACAAACCCTAATAGAACTTTAACTGGTGAAAATTATATCGGGCATCCAGATCATTTTGCAGCAGGTGAGGCTGCATTATCAGCTGTGTATCCATCAGCAAGAGATCATTTGACTTTTCCTGAACTTGATAAAGAAGGCTTGGAGCCACATAAAGTAAGAGAAGTTTTAATAATAGGTCATGATAACCCTAATATTTGGTTTGATATTACAGATTCTATTGATACTGCAGAAAAAGGACTTCTTGCACATAAAAGTCAGTTAGGCCAAGAAGCTGCTGATAGAACAAGAG
>CAYOMB010000039.1:0-9865 GCA_964404955.1 uncultured Dehalococcoidia bacterium | reverse complement strand
GGGTTAGGATAATATTTTTAATTTCTTCTGGTTTTCTACCTATGCTTTTAACATACTCTACTATAGTTTGTGCATTGCCAGGATTTCCAGTATCCACAACTGCGATATTTTTATCTAGAAGTAATATGCAGTTACTTCCTGATGTGTCGTCAACTCGATGTACATTTTCTGCAATTTCCATAGATGTAATTCTACTTATTATGCTTGCTAATTTATATAATTTTCTATGTCTAAACTGATATCCAAAGACGAAAATGAGTGAGTGATAGCACCTACTGATATCAAATCAACACCCTGCTCAGCTATTTTGCGAACCGTTGTTAAGTTAACTCCCCCAGAAACTTCGATTACTGCTTTCTTATTAATTAATGCCACAGCTTTTTGTATAGTAGGAATATCCATATTATCCAACATTATGATGTCAGCTCCAGCATCAATAGCTTCTTGTGCTTGTTCTAGGGTTTCTGTTTCTACTTCTACTTTAAGTGTATGAGGAGCTTTGCTTTTCGCAATTAGTACGCCTTCTTTTAATGAGAGTCCTTTAGCTTTTAAAGCTTCAATATGGTTATCTTTGATCAAAATACCATCACTTAAATTCATTCTATGATTTGAGGCACCACCAGTTCGAACAGCATATTTTTCCAACTGCCTTAGACCTGGGGTGGTTTTTCTAGTATCTATTATTTTGCAGTCTATACCCGATATTTCTGAAACATATTTATTTGTTTCGGTGGCAATACCGCTTAGACGTTGCAGGAAGTTTAAAACAGTTCTTTCAGAAATTAAAATACTAGAAATTTTACCTTTTATACTGATTATTTGGGTATTCTTATCAACAATTTCCCCATCTTCAATTAATGATAAAACTTCTAAATTAGGATCAACGTAATGAAAAATTTCAGTCGCAAGTGGTATTCCACATATCACTCCATTTGTTTTAGCTTTTATTGTTGCTGAACCAATTAAGTCTGAATCTACAAGGCTATTTGTGGTGTAATCTTGTGTATAACAATCTTCAACTAATGCTTCATTGATTATTGTTTTTATTTGAGAATTAATTAATAACATAAAATTGTTATATATTGGTTATTTGATTTCTAGCATTCTGTTTACTGATATTTTTGCAAAATTGCTAGTCTTTTCATCTACATTAATAATATTAGTAGGTTTTCCTTCTATTATAGAATCAAGAACCCAGCAAAGATATGCTGGATGGACTCTATACATAGTTGCACAAGGACAGACCATGGAGTCAAGGCAAAATATTTGTTTGTCAGGGTTATTATTAGCTAGGCGATTTACGAGGTTAATTTCTGTTCCAATGGCAAAAATACTACCAGGTTTGCTATTGTTGACGGTGTCTATAATGAATTCTGTCGATCCGTTTAAATCTGCAGCATTAACAACATCGTTTGTACATTCAGGGTGAACTAACACAGTTACATCTGGGAACTTTTCACGTGCATTATTTATTTGGGTTATATTAAATCTGGTGTGTACAGAACAATGCCCTTTCCAGAGTAATACCTTTGCAGATTTAATTTCATCTTTAGTTAACCCTCCCATTGGTTTAAATGGATTCCAAACCATCATTTCTGATTCTGGGATACCTAGTTTTCGTCCGGTATTTCTTCCTAAATGTTCATCAGGTAAGAAAAATATTTTTTCATTTTGATCAAAAGCCCATTCAAATACTGGTTGTGCATTTGACGATGTACAAACAATACCATTATTTTCGCCACAAAGTGATTTGATTGAAGCAGTAGAATTCATGTAGGTAACTGGGGTTACAGAGGTTGTAATAGTTTGAATATCGTCCCAGGCATCGATTACATCATTTGTTTTTGCCATATCGGCCATTGAGCATCCTGCTGCCATGTTAGGAAGAATGACAGTTTGATCAGAAGATGTAAGTATGTCTGCTGTTTCTGCCATAAAGTGCACCCCGCAAAAAACAACGTAAGGGGCATTTTGCCTTGATGCTTCTAACGAAAGTAAATACGAGTCTCCTGTGATGTCTGCATACTTAATTACTTCATCTCGTTGGTAATGATGACCCAATACAACGAGATCTTTACCAAGAATTGATTTGGATTTTAATATTCTCTTATCAAGTTCATTTGCATCTAAACTCTGATAAGCTTCGGGAATCTTTTGCCAGTTAATCCAAGTGGATTGTAGTTCTTCTTTTAAAGGCTTTGTAATTAGATTATTTTCAGTTTGGCAAAACGCAGATTGCTCAAGTTCAGTTAGCGGGATGTACAAAGGATCCTTTTTATAGTTTTCTTCTGCTAGTACTATTCGTTCAGTTTCTGAAGTAGTCATTGTATGATCATTATACCATATATAAGATTCCAGATTGGAAAATCAGTATATGACATATTTCCTAAATCCTCAAGCATTAATTTTTTCAGTAGCGTGTAAATACCATGGAGAAGTTTTATCAATTGATAAAACTACAGTTTTTCCAATTAAATTTTCGTCATTTTTTGATTCAAAAAAAACGAGCTTGTCATTTCGATTTCTTCCTTGCCATTGGTCATTTTCAAACTTTTCAACAAGTACCTCTTGTGTGGTATCAAGAAGTTTAGCATTAATTGTGGTCACAATATCTTTTTGAATAGAATCTACTTGTGATAACCGCTCTTTTTTCTCTTTTATAGGAACATTATCAATTAATTTTCTACTTGCAATGGTTCCTTCTCTAGTCGAATAACAAGCTGAGTGCACTTTATCAAATTTGACTTCCTCTAAAACTTTTAGAGAATTTTTAAATGCTTGATCGGATTCGCCAGGAAAACCAACAATTAGATCTGTACTCATTGATACATTTGTTACTTTAGTTCGTATTTTTTCTACCAATCGAAGATATGAATCAATATTGTATCCTCTTCTCATGATCGTTAATATTTCATCATCGCCAGCTTGAAATGGCAAATTTATATGTTCACATACTTTATCAATAGAATTTATTGCATCAATAATTTTGTCACTCATATCGTTAGGATGAGACGTTAGAAACCGTATTCTTTCAATGCCTTTTATTTCATTAACTGCATAAAATAGGTCAGCGAGATCTTTTTTATCTAGAAAATCATGACCATAAGAATCAACATTTTGTCCGAGTAAAGTTACTTCCTTAACATTTCGTAGAGATAACAGTTCTATTTCTTTTACTATATCGGCAATAGGTCTGCTTACTTCTCTTCCTCGCCTGTAAGGAATAATACAAAATGTACAAAATTTATCACAGCCATGAATAATTGGAACAAAAGCCGTTACGCTAGGATTAACAGGTGATAATGTATTTATACAACCATCTACATCAATTTCATCCACAGTATTAATCAAATCAAATAAAGGTTTGAATTGTTGTGGTCTCATAAATACATCAACATGTGGGTATCGTTTTTGGAGTTTTTCAGAGTTTGGTCCTACTAAACATCCCATCAATGCAATTATTTTGGTAGGGTGGGAGTCTTTTATATGTCGTAGAGAAGATAACATGCCATGGACTTTATCTTCTGCACTTTGTCTTACAACACAACTATTTAACACAATAATATCTGCATCGTTAACGTCTTCAGTGTTTTCTAGACCAATGTGGTGAAATCCACTTTCTAGTCGGTTAGCATCTGCTACATTCATTTGGCATCCAATATTCCAAATAAAATAGTTATTTAGTTTTGTTTCTAACGATGTTTCCATGATCTGTATAATGGCGGAGGAAGTGGGATTCGAACCCACGAGGGAGCTCATCACCCCCAACCCGCTTAGCAGGCGGGCGCACTAGGCCACTATGCGATTCCTCCCTAAATCAAAAATATCTTTATTTCGGATAGAAGATGATTATACTCATGAAAGCTACTTATAGCAATATTGCATGCAATTTATTAGACTAAAGTTTTTTCCATATTGCCCCATTCTTTACCTATTTTATATTCGATTTTTAATGGAACTAACAGTTCTAAAGAATTAGTCATCAATTTATCAAGTATATTTTTTATTTCTGAAATTTCATCTTCTGGGCATTCGAATATTAATTCATCATGTACTTGTAATAACATTTTTGAGTTTAATTTGTTTCCAGTTATTTGGGCTTGTATTTTAATCATAGCAATTTTTAAAATATCAGCTGCAGTACCTTGAATAGGCATATTTATAGCCATTCTTTCAGCTGCATTTCGTACTTGGAAATTAGAGTGGCTGATTTCTGGAATATATCGCCTTCTACCTGAAAGTGTTTCAACATATCCGTTATCTAAAGCACTTTGTTTTGTAGAGTTAATATAGTCATTAATTTTGGGGTATTTTTCGAAATATTCATTAATGAATGAATTACTTTCTTGGTAGTTTAAATTTGTTTGCCTGGTCATACCATGAGCTGAAAGGCCATAAATTACACCAAAATTCATGATTTTTGCTATTCTTCTCATTGATGGATCAACATTATCCTGTGGTACTTTGTAGACCAATGAAGCTGTGGCAGAATGTATGTCAAAATCATTATTAAAAGCTGAAATTAGGTTCGGATCTTCGGAAAAATGTGCAAGTACTCTAAGTTCTATTTGTGAATAGTCTGCCGATAAAAGCAGACACTCATTTTTTGAAATAAATGCTTTTCTTACTTCATTTCCAAGTTCAGTTCTTACAGGAATGTTTTGTAAATTTGGATCACTTGATGAGAATCTTCCTGTTGAAGATCCAACTTGATTGTATTTTGTGTGAATCCTGCCTGTTTTATTATTAATAAGTTTTGGTAGAGAATCAAGATAAGTTGATTTTAGTTTGGCTAACTGCCTAAATTCTAGGACTAAATCAATAACGAAGTGGGAATCTCTTATATCTTCTAAATAATTTGAATTTGTAGAAAACCCTGTTTTTGTTTTTGATGGAAGTGGTAAATTGTTCTCTTTTAACAAGTTTATTGGTATTAACTTTTCAAATAAAATTGCACCTAATTGTTGTGGGGAATTAATATTAAATGACTGTGCTGCGGCTTCATAGATATTATTTTCTAATATAGCTAATTTTTCTTCAATAAATACTGACATTTCACTCAACTTATAAGGGTTTATACAAATACCCTCCAATTGCATATCTACTAAAATAGGAGTAAGTGGCATTTCTATATCAAAGAATAAATTAGACATTCCTTTTTTTCTAATTTCTTGTTCAAGAATTGATTGCAATCTATAGGTCATGTCAGAATCTCGACATGCATATTGGTATGCATCTTCGATAGGAACCTGATCAAAAGTAATTTGCTTTTTTCCTGAACCAATTAATTCATTGATAGGAGACATTGGTTCATTTAATAAATCAAAGGATAGTTGTTTTAGTCCAATTGCGTTATATCCTAAGATTTGTGCTGCAATCATAGTGTCAAAGTTAAAACAATTAACTTCGATATTATGATTTTTTAGCACTGTTAAATCATAATTTGCATTGTGGGCATATTTTTTTACATCTTTCGATTGAAAAATATTTTGTAGGTGGGGAAGAGCATCTACCAGTGATATCTGTCTTCCTTGTTCGTGTCCTAAGGGAATATAAAATCCTGTACCCTCATGTTCAGTTATTGATATACCAACTAGTTTGGCTGTAGTAGGGATTAGTGAAGTTGTTTCCGTATCAAAAGAAAAAGCAGTAGTTTTAAGAAGTACTGTTTCTAAAGTCTGTAATTCTTTCAGATCATTAATTACTTCATACTTTGTATTCAGTACTGGTTGTATGTTCATATCGGGATCAGGCTTGTTTTTGGCACTTTGATCAGATTTAGAAAATAATTTTTCTGCCCGATCATATAAACTAAAAAATTCATACTTTTTTAGAACGGCACCAACTTTAGATAAATCCAATTCACCAATTTTGAGTTTATTGAAATCAATTTTCAGAGGGACAGTACGTACAATTGTTGCAAGATATTTACTTTGCATTGCTTCTGTTTTGTGGTTTTCTAGTAATATTCGTATTCTTTCTGGAGATACGTCATTGATGTTGTTATAAAGATTCTCAATTGAAGAATAATCTTTGATTAATTTAATAGCAGTTTTAGCGCCAATCCCAGGTACACCGGGTATATTATCTGAAGTATCTCCTTGTAAACCTTTTATATCAATCTGCTGTGTTGGTTTGATACCATCATATCGCTCTATTACGGCCATTTCGTCATATAGCTTTTGATTCTGACTACCAGTGTGCATTATTACTTTTGTATTATTTGAAACGAGTTGTAAAGTATCTGAATCACCGGTGAGAATATATGTATTTATTTCATTTTTTTCAGCATTTAGTGAAATTGTTCCGATCAGATCATCTGCCTCATACCCGGGAAGTTCAAAAACTGAAATATCAAAAGCATCAGCAATTTCTTTAACTATAGAAAATTGTTGTATTAATTCAGGTTCACTTTTTGTTCGGTTAGATTTATATTCTGAATACTGTTCATGTCTGAATGTT
Organism: uncultured Dehalococcoidia bacterium; assembly: GCA_964404955.1. Classification (GTDB taxonomy): domain Bacteria; phylum Chloroflexota; class Dehalococcoidia; order Lucifugimonadales; family UBA6952; genus UBA6952. The sequence goes on along the minus strand of CAYOMB010000039.1, from coordinate 3,403 downwards.
GGTTTAGGGGTGTCGAAAGTTAAAGCTATATGAGTGGGTTCCCATTCTCGAATAGTTTTAATTAGAGTATTAAGAAAGCCATAAGCTCCTCGTACTTCTTGTCCACTAGAGCGTGTGATCATAGGTCTACGAATTCCATGAAAGGATCTATGAACGAGAGCATGTCCATCAATAATTAAAAGGTATTTTTTATTGTTTTCTTGCATTTGAGTACTATTATACTAAACATAGCAGTGCAATTCAGTATTAGAGAATTTGGCTTAAGAATAATTTTGTACGTTCTTCTTGTGGGTTCGTAAAAAAATGTTCTGGAGTGCCTTCTTCTACAATCAATCCTTCATCAAAAAACAAGAAACGGTCAGCAACTTCTTTTGCAAAACCCATTTCATGAGTTACGCATATCATTGTCATTCCTGATTCTGCGAGTTCAGTCATTACCTCTAATACTTCTTTTATCATTTCTGGGTCTAATGCCGAAGTCGGTTCATCAAATAACATAATTTTAGGCTGCATTGCTAATGCCCTAGCAATGGCGAGCCTCTGTTGTTGCCCACCTGATAATTGGCTAGGAAATTTACTAGCTTGTTCAGGTATTCCTACCCGATTAAGAAGTTCCATTGCTATATCTTCAGCATCGCCTCTTTTTAATCCGCGAACTTTTTGTGGTCCTACTGTTATATTTCTCAATACTGAAAGGTGTGGAAATAAATTAAACTGTTGAAAAACCATGCCTACATTTGATCTTACATATTGAAGATTTTTTACATCATCATTTAGTTCAACCCCATCAACAATAATAGTACCTGAATCATGGGGTTCTAACCTATTTAATGTTCTGATGAATGTAGATTTACCAGATCCAGATGGCCCTAAAACAACAACAACTTCTTGCTCATATACTTTTGCTGTAATCCCTTTTAGAGCTTGAAATCGACCAAAAGATTTAGTTACTTCAGTTGTAGTAATTATTTCTTTACCAATTTGTTTTTTTTCTTTTTTTTGCATAATCAATGCTCCTTATATTGATTAACGTATGCCAATACCTAAAGATTTCTCTACTTTTTTACTCAGATTAGATAGTGATATCGAAATAATCCAGAATAAAAATGCAACTACACAAAGTGCTTCTAATTGCCTCCCAAAAAATTCTGGATCTTGTTCAGGTATTATTCTTCCTACTTGCAATAGGTCTGTTAAAGCAAGTATGAATACCAATGACGTGTCCTTGAAAACACCAATAAAGGTACTTATTAGCGCTGGAATAACGACCCTGATTGCTTGTGGAAGGACAATTAGAATCATTTTATTTCGATATCCGAGGTTTAGACTATCAGCGGCTTCTATTTGTCCTTTTGGTATTGATTGAAGACCTCCACGAATTACCTCCGCAGTATAAGCACTAGTAAAAGCTGACAATATAATCATAGCTCTGACAACAACGCTTATTTCGTTCAGACCCCAGAATTGTGGGAGAAATTTTGGCAAAACGAACCACGCCAATAATAGCCATGCAACTAATGGGGCTCCACGAATTGTTTCAATATAAATCGTACAGACAATTTTTATTGCTGGAAGAGTACTTGCTCTTCCAATTGCAAACAGTATTCCGAGAGGAAAACCAAAACCAATAGCTATACAAGCCAAAATAATATTTAAGAGAAAACCTCCCCATAGTGTAGGTTTAGGTCCATCTCCTACAAGCAGTATGGAAAATATAATTGGTAGAAGTAATATCCATAATAAAATAAGTATTTTTTTATTCGTATTATTAGCTGTAACATTTTTGACTATAAAAGAAGTAGAAACATATGAAAAAATACAGATAAGTATTGAGGTTAAAACCCAAATATAAGTAGAAGATGTTGTAAAAATAATACAAACAATAGCTATTCCAATAGAAATAAAAAGTAAATCCCTATAGGAGGGTGATCCCCATGTTCTGATAGAAGCCATAATTAGATACGATGTTAACCATAAAATTGGCCAAACTCGATATTCATGTTCTGGTGGCATTCTCCCGATTAACAGCAATCTTCTATTAACTTTGACTACTTCCCATTCTGATGTACTTATGAAACCGAGAACACTATTAATAAAGAAAAAGAAAATTACCAAACTTATCAAAGTAATAAAAGTATTAAATATCGAGCCAAAGAAGGTATTAAAACACCACTTTAGAGAGTTCTGCATTATTAGGCACCTATCCTTGTTACTCTACGATTAAATATGTTCATAACTATAGATATTATTAAGCTTAATGATAGATAGGTTAACAATATTAGGAAAAATACCGGTAAAGCATGTCCAGAATTATTCATTATAGTTCTGGATACCATGAAAAGTTCTGGGTATGCAATAACTACAGATAGACTAGAGTTTTTTGTTAAATTTAGATATTGATTTGTTAAAGGGGGTATAATTGACCTTAAGGCCTGAGGAAGGATAATTAAAGTCATTGTTTGATAGTTACTTAGTCCTATAGCTTGTGCAGCTTCCGTTTGACCTTTTGGTAAAGATTGAATACTTCCTCTAACAATTTCTGTAATAAAAGTCCCTGTATACATGACTAAGGCAAATAATATTGCTCCGAATTCAGGTGTGAATTCAAATCCACCAGATTGTAAATATGTTCCTTTGTCATTTTGGTAGAGATTAGGAAGATCAATAGCATATGGTTTTTGTAAGATGAAGTAACTGATTAGCACAATTATAAAAAATATTATTATTCCTGCTATATTGCCGCTTAATTTGTAGTTATAAATTTTATATATTTTCCCATGGATATCTTCACGTTTGTTTATATAAAAACTTATGAATAAAGATGTAATCAAGCTAATCACTACGATTGTGATCCATAAATTTCCATAACCATTTTCAACTGAAGAAGCGTATGGTAATAATATGCCTCGGTTAGATATAACGACGGTATCACTAAAAGTGATAGCTTCGGATATTCTTGGTAATTGAAGGAAAACTATTTGCCAAAAAATAATTTGGATTAGTAAGGGGGTGTTTCTCAAAATCTCTACGTATAAGTAAGATAATGTAGAGAAAAATATATTTTTGGAAAGTCTCGCTACACCCATAATGGTACCTAGGATTGTCGCAAGAATTATTCCAACAATACACATTCTGATGGTATTAACGACACCAGTAAAATAAGCAAACCATCGACTGTCGTTACTACTGTAATCAACTAAAAAAGTATGGCTAATACCAAATCCAGCCCTGCTTACAAAATGACTCAGGGTTATATCTAATTGTAGGGCTTTGGAAATTAGGTAGTACACAAAAAGGCCAACAAATATTAAGAAAACAAACTGTACTATCAGATTTCTAAATTTTTGCGACCTACTTAATACGTATAATTTATCAACAATGGAATTCATGATTAATAATACCA
>CAYOMB010000038.1:0-10049 GCA_964404955.1 uncultured Dehalococcoidia bacterium | reverse complement strand
GCAAACCTACTGAAATATAGCAAAGTTGGTGATATTGTAAGCGTAAACGCAAATACTAAAGTTAGTAAGTTCCCTAGATCTTTGCGAAAGAGTAAAGGTAAAATCGACAATAAAATACCAAACAGTGCTGGAAGTAGTCTTGCAGTATAGTTTGAATCTCCAAATAAATGAAATAATAATGAATTGAAATAAAACTGGAAAGGTCCATGCATCATCGGAGTGTGAATGTTACTAAATGCAGTTAAATCCCCTTTATAAATAAACCAACTATAAAATACATGCATACTTTCATCATGGTGTAATGATTGTTTATCTAATTGGTAGAGATGCATAAATGCAGATAACATTATTATTGATAAAAATGGCAAATAAAACGTATATATTGTTTGTCGATTATTCATGTATAAAACTTACATCATATATATATATATGATTACCGTTAACCTCCTGATCAGATTGATAAATTCTTTTACCGAAAGATCTAAATGTGTTATTTGAAATACTATTCTTTCCATATTTAGTATTTTCTTGAATTCCTAAATATATGTATCGAATTTTATATTTATTTATCAATTGCTTAACACGATCTATATTATTAGATAAATATATATTTTCAATGTCTTTTTCCCTATTAGATATTTCTTCTAATTGAAATGGCCTCCATTGACGTTGGTGCCCTACCCAGCCAAGTACAGTTGGATATCCAGTAAAAGATGAGATTTTAGAATAATTTGAATAACTATCTCCCGAAGCTTCTAAAATTATAGATCCTTGTGGTAGATTCTCCTTAATCCATTCGATTGCATCATATGTGAGTTTATTTTCAACTGAGAAATTTTTATGGACATTAATATTGAAGGTCCTATCCCAACTATTAAATTGTAAATTAATAAAACTAAATGAGTAATATAAATAAATGAATACTATGAATACAAGAGAAATGAAGAAAGAAGGTTTAAATCTAATAATATAGGTGGAGATAAAATATATTAGCAAAGGTGCAAAGATACTAAGTAATATCCACGATTGAAAACTAAATTTAAATACAGTATTCATCCTATTGGCAAACTGATCTTTTATATAAAAATATTCAGGAATAATAATTAATACTATTCCAATAAGTAAAATTGTGAGTACGAAATAAAAAGTATCTACTGAATGAGTAGTTATATACTTTTGGGTTAAGGTAATTGGTATATCGTTTTTGGAAATTATTAAATATGTAAGCAATACAAATATGATTGAAAATAATAGTAATGTTACGTTTCTATTAATTAAAACCAAGAGCACATTTGAATTAAATGTTTCTTTTAAAAATATAGAAATTAACCAAATGAAAATAATTAATATCATTGGAATTATACTGAGTGTTTTATTTGGCACAAAAGTATTCAAAAAATATTTACATTGTCTTGCATAAATACAAATTAAAAAAACTAATATTATAGTTAAGAACAATCCCCAAATAGTAAAAAGATGAATGAATTGAGAAGATATTGCTCCCACTACACTAATTTCATTAACTGGGGCTTTATAGTTGATAAAGAAAGGTAAGTACATAAGAATACTAAAAATTATTATATACAAGTTTATTTTAACTTTTGTGAAAAGGTTAGGTGTGAGGTAATTACGAATAGGGATTATAGATGCTCCGAAAAGAAGGAGCGCAATTGAAGGTGTATTCCAGGCATTCATGATAATCAAAGATCCAAATGTTAATGAAAGGAACAATAGAAATATATTATTACTAATTCGTTTTTTACCTATAATCAAATTTGTACCATGATTAAGTAGGACCAAATTAAATGAGAATGTAATAAACATAAGATAAAAAGGAATAGAAATTAAATGTGGATGTAAATCTGCCAAAGCAAATGTAAAGAATGGAAATTCAGTAATCGTATAATCAAGAGAGGAATTAGTTACGCTGTCAAATGTATTGATTACGCGTGTGGCTCTCCACCACCAATAATGATCATTTGGGAAAAATGAAATGCCATCTACATTAACATCTAATCCGTCGATTGCTAACCATAAAAGAAACTCTTTAGGCAATATAGTCATCGAATTTAGTAATTCAAATAGAGGTTCAGTATTAGAGAAGAAATTAAAGACGATAACAGAAGAACTGCAAAGTAGGAATATTATTGTTTTAGAAAAATGTAAACATGAACTAATATTCCAAATTAAACCAAATAAAATTATTGAACTTAATGCGGCTATTAAAGGGATAGTTAAATTATAAGCAATAGAGGCATCTATCTGTAAGAAATCAAACAACACACCGAACACTAAATACCCATAATAATAATAATTTATTGTATTACCAGAGAACCATAAGTCTTCAGGTGGGTAAGAAGTATAATTCATTACTGAGTGAAGTATAGTAAAATCCATAATTTGTTCAGTATGGTAAATAGCTGGGTCAAAATTTCTAATTAATATCCAACTAGCAAAAATTATAAGAAAACAAAGATCAAAAGCAATGATCATTACATGTTGTTTTTTTATGTAATTTAATATGTACTTATAGTTGTAATATAAAGTAATAAATGAAACTAACCCAATACTAGTCAGAATTATAGATGAAGTTAATACTACATTAAGATTCCCGCTGAATGAGCCGATTAACCAGATGATATATACCCACAAAACAAGAGAAAATAATTTAGTAAATGCATATCCCCTATCTGGAAGTTTCCAAAAGATTTTAAAAATTATTGGGAAAATCAGAATTCCTAGAAACTCAATGAATAATAATGAATAAATAATCTCTAACATTGGTATGATCACTCATTTTCATAATCGTAAGAAAAAAAAGCATTCAGAAAATATTCTTTATTAAAACTTTGCAAATCTTCAATTTTTTCGCCAGTACCAACGTATAAAATTGGAAGATTTAATTCCTGATAAATCCTTAGAATGATACCGCCTTTAGCACTAGTATCTAGTTTAGTTAAAATAATAGCATTACATTGGACTGTTTCTGTAAATTGTTTTGCTTGATCAATACCGTTCTGTCCAACTGTTGCGTCTAAAACAAGTAGGCTTAAATGTGGAGCATCCGGTAGGAAGCGTTTTGTGATATTAGATATCTTTTCAAGCTCCCCCATTAAATTAGTATCGCCTTGCAAACGTCCTGCGGTATCTAATATAACTATGTCGTATTTATTAGAAATAGCACTATTCACAGTATCAAAAGCAACAGAGGCTGCATCATTAGTTGTTTTATTAGACACAACACGAATATTTAGTAATTCACCCCAGGATTCGATTTGCTCAACTGCTCCAGCTCTAAATGTATCACAAGCACCAATAATTACTTTGTAATCTAAATTGCTAAACATAGATGCTAATTTAGCTACGGTTGTTGTTTTACCTACACCATTAACTCCGCTCACAAGAATAATAAAAGGTTTAGTATTATGTATAGTTTCTAAAATTCCTTTTTCGCCTTGTTCTTGTTTGTTATTTAATAAATCAAATAAGAAAGACTTACTTTCATTAATTAGATCGATATCAACATTAGATTTGTGGAGTGAATTCAAATGCGCTAAAACAATTTCGGTAGTATATATACCTACATCTGAAGTTAATAATATCTCTTCGATTAAATCAATTTTCTCAGTATGGTCAATTGATTTTGTAAATATAGATTTTACTCGATCCAAAAAACTACTTTTTGTTTTTGTTAATGCATTATAGTAGGGATTAGCATCATTTGTGTTTTTCAAATTACTTTACTCTTTTTCTAAGTACTTTAAAGCTGACCTAGCAGCATCTTGTTCAGCTTGTTTTTTGGAACCACCTTTACCATAGGAAATAATTTTATTATTGATTAGTAAAGACATAGTGAAAACAGGATTATGTTCATTACCTTCTTTTTTCACTAACTCATAGATAGGAATGACAGATTCATAAGATAAATAATGCTCTTGAATTAGAGTTTTAGGGTCTTTCAGTTTTTCAACCTTAATTGAATCAATTCTATCATTAAAAATGGTCTGTATTACTTTTTGTACTGTTGTGAATCCATGATCGAGAAAAATGGCACCAAGTAGAGACTCAAAAGCGTCAGCTATATTAGACTCTTTTTCCCTACCTCCTGATTTGTTTTCTCCTTTACCAAGAATGAGGTAATCTCCCAACCCAAACTGTTTGCCAATAATTGATAGAGTTTGATCCCTGACTAGTTCTGAACGTAGGTCTGTTAACAAACCCTCAGTGTAGTCTGGGAATTTGGCATATAAATAATCTGCTAGTATTAAACCAAGAATAGCGTCACCTAGGAACTCTAATCTCTGATTAGTATTTGTAGTGAAAGAAAAATTTTCATTCAAATATGAAGGATGTCGAAATGCCAATTCATATAATTCAAGATTTTTGAAATCTATTCCGAGCGATTTTTGAAGTTTTATAAAATTATGATCCATATTCATAGATTATCAATAAATATAATATCTTGTTATACCTACAGGCGAGAGTATACTTTAGTTAAATATAAATAGTCTATAATTGTGTAATAATAATATCAAAAGAGTATTTCTATGAATGAAAAAGAATTGCTAGAACAATTTAAATATAAGTTTAGTTCAATTGAGCAAAAGTTATTAGATATGGCTGAATTAGCTGCACAAAACAGCTCCGTTAAACTCTACTTAGTTGGAGGTCCAGTTAGAGACTTACTATTAGGTTATGAGAACCATGATCTCGATTTTCTGATAGAAGGTAAAATAGACCTTTTTATCCATGAATTTAACAAGATTACAAATTCTGAACCAAGCAATTCTTCACAATTCAAAACATTTAAATATAAGCTTTATGAAAACGAAATAGATATAGCTTTAGCAAGAACTGAAATATATCCTTACTCAGGCAGTTTGCCAAAGATCACACCTAGTACTATCTATGAAGATCTATACAGAAGAGATTTTACTATAAATGCTTTGGCTATAAGGTTATTCCCAAGACCATACAAAATAATCGATCCTCTTAATGGATTTGAACAACTTAAGAACAAAACTATTAAAATTATTCATGATAAAAGTTTCCAAGATGATCCTACAAGAATATTTCGAGCCCTTCGTTATAAATCTAGACTTGATTTCGTAATTGATAAAACTACTCACAAAGCAATAAAAAGAGATATGCAACATATCATCAATATAAGTGGTCGACGTATAACAAATGAACTTTTAAAATTTTTATCAGAACCTGATATCTTTAAGTCACTATCTTGTTTAAGTGAGTACAAAGTACTAAAGGTTATTAATAGAAACTTTCCTTCAAATATCACCTTTGTTCAAAAACTCACAAAACTTAATCATATGAACAATTCCATAATAGATAACGAAATGCTTTTATTGGGTATATTGTGTTTCAATATGAGTGAGTCTGAGCTTCAATTTGTTATTTCTCAGTTTTCTATTCCTAAGAAAATATCAAATGTTCTTTTTGATTTAATTAAGGTTAAGAAAAAGATATATTATTCAACACTTTTAAAGAAACCATCATCTATCACGAAACTATTTGATAACTATGACGTAAAGGCTTTGCAATTAGCTGCGAACATTACCGACAATGTAGCGTTCAATAATATCGTTAATAAATATATAGAACTATGGTCTAGAATTAAACTAAATTATGATGGTGCTCAAATAAGCCAGTTACTCTCTATTGATAAAAGCAAATTATCTGCAATTATATCTAAGGTTCGGGATGCAACAATTGATGGCATTGTGAATGGAAAATCTGATGAAAAAAATTATATACTAAAACTAAATAAGCAACTATTTAAATGAATTATTTAAAACATCCGGACTCAGTGAAGATATAGCAAAATATCTGTCACTACCTTCAATTATAACTCCAATAAGATTACCACATTTATCAATAACAGGACTCCCTTCAAATTGAATATCTACTGTACCTGAATATATGTGTACTAAGTTTCCATTATCTAAAGTAATAGAGTTGGAGTACCTCCCTGAATAAGTTTCGAATTTACCATTAACAATTGTTGCAGTATAGCCTATTTGACCAATTGCAGGTTTATTGGTAGTTAACGAAATGCCTGCTAGATGAGCAGGTGTTGAAAATTGAAAAAAACCAATGTTTTTATTAGAGATATAGTCACCAAATAATGGGGTTATAGAACCAAGATTATTTATAGATAAATCATAAAGATTATTTTGCATTTTATTTCTATCAAGTCGTCGATTACTTGTTATAATCAAGTCACCAAATTTATTATCATTAATTAAAACTCCTGATAAATATTGCGTTTCATCACTAACAATTGCTAAAGATCTTTGAATATAAGATGAATAATCGTAGACTTGCATACATGATTCATTTTTATTAGACAATTGATTGAAACCAATAAATGCGAACCCAGATATTATAAATGGAATAAGAGCCATGGTAAGACTAAAGAAAAACTGGAATAAATGTTTATGTTTTTTCATTGTTTACTTCTTTTTGATACTGAAATAAATATTGTTGTGCATAACCTGCATTTTCTTTCCAATTATTTCTTGCCCACTCACTGGCATAATTGTAGCTATTTTTCATTTCTAAACAATAACCATCTCGTAGGGCTCTTGCAACCCAACGATCAATAGGAAAGGATTCAGTTTTATTCAAGGAATAAAGTAATACACAGTCTGCAATCTTCGAACCTATCCCATAAAGAGATTCCAGAAGAGATCTTGATTCTAGATAATTGAATGTTTTTAGTTTTTCAAGATTAAATAATTGATCCGTTAATCTCACAGCTAAATCTAATACATATTTTGACCTAAACCCAAGTCCAAATTCGCGGAGTAATTTAATTGAGGTTTCAGCAACTACTTCAGGTTTAGGAAATGTATAAAAAGTTTCGTCGTTAAAAATGATCTTCTCTCCAAGATGTTCTGAAATATTGTTGATATTTTGTGATATTTTATTAAAATTTGATACCGCAGAACAAATGAATGAAACAATACAAATCCATGGATCTTGTTTTAAAATTCTGAGACCTCTATTTTTCAGTATAGCCTTATCCATGTAAGGATCATTGTTGGCGGTTAATTGTTTTTCTATATCTATAACAGACGTGTTTAAATCAAAAAAATCAATGACTTTTTGTTTAGTTTTGGATTGATGAACAGAGGTTATTACGTGAAGGAAATTATCTTTATACGATATGAAGAATGGAATACCATCAATTATACCTCGATAACCATCGCTGTACTTTAGCCAGGTAAATATTTGACCCCCATCAAATATCTTTTGTAAATCTATAATATCTTGAGAATATATTTGAAATGAGTAGGTATTAATTATTTACTCCTAGATCCATTCATTAATAAGGTTAAATACTTCAGAGGTATCTACTCTTTTAATAGAGCATTCGGGAATTGAGTTGATAAAGAAAGTTCCATATTGTTGATTTACAATACGGCTATCAAGTACAAAGACAGAACCTTTTCCTTTTTCGTTACGTATAAGTCTGCCAAATCCTTGTCTAAATCTAATAATTGCTTGAGGTAAAGCAAGTTCTCTGAAAGGATTTTTTAGTTTTGCTGATTTTGCTGTATTTATTGGATCTCCTGGAGGTCGAAATGGCAATCTAGTAATAATCACTGATTTCAATTTTGACTCTGGTATATCAATCCCTTCCCAAAGTGTATTTGTACCCATGATAATAAAATTCTCATGATTATCAATAGAAGCTAGAATTTGATTAAGGTTACCATCTATACCTTGGGCTTTAATAATATATCCATCTTTTTCTAATGTGTTTTTTAAGTTAGTTCTAGATATTCTCAATGAATAGTATGAGGTATGTAAGATTAATATTCCTCCTTTAGTAGAAGAGCAAATATCAATGAGAGTTGAATCTAGTTTTTGTTGGTATAATTGATCTCTTGGGTCGGGTATATCTCGTATTAAGCCCAGCAACACCATACTTTTATAATCAAATGGAGAATTGATTATTGATGAATATTGATTCTGAATTCCATATTGGGTGGAGGCAAAATCCAAGGATCCATTAACACTCAATGTCGCACTAGTTAACAACGTTCCTATTTCATTTACATATAAATAATTTTCAAGAATTTCTGCAGTATTTAATGGAGCTAGATTTAATACTAGTTCTTCATTATGCGAATATCGGTTACGTTTCTGAATCCAGTAAACAGAATTATTATTTCTGTTGATTAATAATTCCTGAATAGATTCATATAAAATATCTAAATCCAAAACAAAATCAGAAAATTCATCTGTTTGTAATGTTGAGAATGATTCATTGAGATTTAGAACCTTCTTGAATGATTGTAAAGATTCTGTCCATATAGGAAGTATGGATAGGAAAAGCTTTGAATTACCAATGGATTCGTTGAGAATAAGGTATTGCTCATTATCTTTTGTCACTTCTTTATCAAATAGTTCATCAATTTTATTAAAGAATGCTGAAATATTAAATATGTGAGATTCGAGTAGTTCTTTTAATTCTTCTCCTTTATCAATTTGATCTATTCGATTTCTTAAATAAACTGAGTTTTGAAAATATTTTAACTGATCCAGTATCCGATTTCTGTATGCTTCAAACCCAAATTGATTAATTATTTCTTGTTCAAGGTTATGAGCTTCATCAATTATTAAGTATTGATATTCAGGTAAAATATTATTTCCTGATCTTAAATCTGCTAATAATAATGAATGATTTACAATCAATAAAGTACAAATATTTGCAATCTTCCTTGCGTGATCGTAAAAACAGACAATTCCTCGTGTATTACAATTATGCTTTATTCCAACAGAAATTTTATCCCAATTTGTGGTTTGCCATCCTGGAATATGAATTTCATTCTTATCACCGGTTAATGTTTTTTGAATCCAAACTCCGACTTTTGAATATAGTCGATACTGATCAATAGTTAACGTAGAAGAATTAAGTATATCTATATATTTTGAAATACATACATAATTATTTTTCCCTTTTTGTGGATGTGCAAAATTTATATTTGGAAGTTGATCTACTTCTGAGCTTAATGCAGATAATAAAGCAGGAATTTCTTTGTTTATTAATTGATCTTGAAGACTAATTGTATTGGTAGAAATTGTTACTTTTTGTTCATTAATTACTGCATGCCATAATGCGGGAATTAGATAGGCCAAAGTTTTGCCAGTACCTGTACCTGCTTCTATTAAAATTTCATTCGCCAAATCAAATGTTTGTGCTGTTTTAAATGACATTTCAAGCTGTGATTTTCTTTGATGATAATCTGTAATCGTAGTAGAAATGGGGCCATTTTCTGAAAACATGTATGTTATAAATTCGGAATAAGTGAATTTTGATAAAAATTCACGTAATTCTGAATTATCAAATTGTTCGTAACTTAAGTTCGAAAACTTATCTAAATTTGCTATGTATCCTTGAATATCGAAATTATTAATTTTGGAATTCGATAAAATCAATTCCCAAATGGAGTTTGATTGCTTAACAATTTTAGATGCTAAAAAGGCATACAATGATATGTCACTCTGAGGAACCTGTGATATATAAGGGATTAGGGCTTGGTAAACCTGAAAAGATAAAATTGCGTCGCCTTCAGCTCTATGTAATTCTTCATATTCGACATCGAGGTGTTCTGCTAACGAACTTAATGATAAATTAATATCAGATTCAATGACATTGTATGCTATATCATATGTATCAATAAAATCATTATTAACAGCTATGTTTTCTCTATTTAATATAGATAAATCAAATTTTAGATTATGCCCTACTACAGGATAATTTCCAATAAATTCATTGATTTCATTTTGTATTTGCGAAATAGTTGGTGAAAACAAAACATCATTATCACTTATACCTGTAAGTCCAGTGATTTCATCAGTTATTTTTCTTAATGGATTCACAAATGTCACATATTTATCTATATATTTACCATTAAGAAATTTTATTGCAGCAACTTCAATTATATTATCTGAATCAGTATTTAAGCCTGTTGTTTCTATATCAACAGCGATAATATAATTATCGTTTATATGATTTAAAG
>CAYOMB010000037.1:0-10079 GCA_964404955.1 uncultured Dehalococcoidia bacterium | reverse complement strand
TTATCTGCTAGTCGTAAATCGTTTCTAAACCAAAATAAAACTGTATCACTCATATATATAAAAAATTAACTGATTGTTAAAAACCATTAATAAGATTAAAAAAAGTTCCAAATATTTGCACTTTTTGCTACTTTTTATTATCTTTAAAACCATAGCAAATCTTATGTTATATTATATGATACTTTTCACCTAAACAGAAACTCTGAAGAAGACAAACATAGAAACATTGAAAGTAAATAAAATATTCATACCAAGCCTGAATGAACGATTTGTTAATCGAGAACTATCTTGGTTGTCCTTTAATGAGCGAGTGATGCAACAAGCTTATGATACTTCACACCCTCTATTAGAAAGAATACAGTTTCTTTCAATTTCAGGAAATAATCTTGATGAATTTTTTATGGTACGTGTGGCAGGATTAATCGATTTGACACGCCATAATATGCTTATCTTAAGTGAGAATGGACTAACCCCTAGTGAACAATTAGTCCAAATAAGGGAAAAAGTCAACACACTTATGGTATCTCAGCAAGAGTGTTGGTCACAATTAAAACAAGCGCTAGAAAATGAAAAAATATTTGTGGTTGATCAAATTTATAATTTATCCAAAAATGATAAATTATGGCTTATGGACTATTTTATGTCTGAAATTTTCCCAGTATTAACACCTATTGCATCAGACCCTTCACATCCATTTCCACTATTACCAAATTTAGCATTAGCAATGATTCTCCGCATTGAGCAAGGCAAAGATAAAAACGAACAAATTACGATCATATCTATGCCTTTACAACTAAAACGTTTTGTTAAGCTCCCAGGAAATAAAATACGATATATTGCAATTGAACAAATACTCGAACTATTTCAACACACTCTATTCCCTGACAGTAAAATTATCGATTCAGGAATAATCAGGGTCACTCGTGATAGTGAACTTGAAATTTCAGATGAATCAGAAGATCTTGTTAATCATTTTACACGAATTGTAAAACAACGACGTAAGGGAAGATGTATTCGTCTTCAAGTTAGTCCAAATTTCCCAGAATCTTTTCTAGATATAATAAAAGACGAATTAGGTATCAAAGAAGATAGTGTATTCAGAGCAGAAAAAATATTGGGGCTTGCCGGATTAAATGAATTAAAAGAAATTAATAAACCAAATCTTAAATTCAAACCGTATAATGCTCGCTTCCCTGAACGTATAACAGAATTTGATGGGAATTGTTTCGATGCTATAAAACAAAAAGATATTATTGTTCATCATCCCTATGAAAGTTTTGATGTAGTTTTACGATTTATACAGCAAGCTGCAATCGACCCTAATGTAATAGCAATCAAACAAACACTGTATAGAACAAATGATGATTCTGAAGTTGTTAGAGCACTTATCAATGCAGCTGAGGAAGGCAAATCAGTAACGGCGGTCGTAGAAATAAAAGCACGGTTTGATGAAGAGGCAAATATTCGATGGGCTAGAGATTTAGAACAAGCTGGAGTACATGTTGTCTATGGTATTGGTGGGCTAAAAGCTCACGCAAAGATTTCAATGGTTGTACGACGTGGAGATGATAACAAATTAGAAACATTTGTCCATTATGGTACAGGTAATTATCATCCATTGAATGCAAAAGTCTACTCTGACCTATCATTTTTTACCTGCGATAAAGAATTAGGCCATGACGCTTCATTGGTATTCAATTATCTTACAGGATATGCAGTACCAGATTATTTTAAAAAGATAAGTATGTCTCCTTTCACTTTAAAATCCAGTTTAATTGAATTAATAGATAATGAAATACAGAACTCACTAAATGGGTTACCCTCTGGAATATGGATTAAAATTAATTCATTAGTCGATCCAGAACTCATTGATAAATTATACGAAGCATCAAATAGAGGAGTTAATATCGAACTTGTTGTTCGCGGTATTTGTGTCCTGAGGCCTGGAGTACCGGGGTTATCAGAAAATATTCGCGTTCGAAGTATCATAGGAAGATTTCTAGAGCATTCAAGAATCTTTTGTTTTGCGAATGGAGGAAACTTACCATCAGCTAAAGCAAAGGTTTTCATTGCTTCTGCAGACTGGATGCAGAGAAACCTCAATGGAAGAATCGAAACAATGATACCTATTACTAATCCAACAGTTCATGAACAAATTTTAGGACAAATCATGTGGGCTAATTTGGCAGACAATACAAATAGTTGGATTTTACAATCTGATGATACCTACATACGAAATAAAAATAATGAAAAAAGTTTCTCTGCTCATGAATACTTTATTAATAACCCTAGTTTATCTGGTAGAGGCAAAGCACTAAAATCGAAAAATTTGGGATATCTGAAGGTTCCAGGGTTATAGGATTGGACCTATATAAAATATGGTATTAAAAAAAGTACGTGTTGGTGTAATAGATGTAGGCTCAAATTCAGTCCGTTTAGTAATATATGACGAGCTGAAACGTGTTCCTATCCCTATTTTCAATGAAAAAATAATGTGTGCATTAGGTAAAGATATTCACAAAACTAAAAAACTTAATAAATCTGGGGAAAAAAGTGCTAAAAATGCAATTATAAGATTCGTCTATATAGCTCATCTTATGCAGGTAAAAAAATTATTTGTTTTTGCAACTGCTGCTGTAAGAGAGAGCAAAGATGGTAAGAGTTTTATTCTAGATTTAGAACAACACTTAAATATTAAAATAAAAATTCTATCTGGAGAAACAGAAGCCAAACTTGCCGGACTAGGTGTTATAGCTGCAATTCCTGAAGCTTCAGGAATTATTGGAGACATGGGCGGAGGAAGTTTTGAATTAGCAGAAGTAGATAATGGACAAGTTATCAAAAGGAAAATTACACCTTTAGGTGCTTTAAAACTATTAGGGATATCTTCTAACGGAGATGATTTCATTTACCAAACAATTCATGAAAATTTGAGTGGATTTGATCAATTTGAAATTAATAAAATTAATAACTTTTATGCTGTAGGCGGGGGATTCCGTAATCTTGCTAAGGCATATATTACTTTAAACAATTACCCTCTAAAAATACTCCATAATTATAAGATTCAATCAAAAAAGTTAGATGAAACATTAAATCGTCTAATTAATATGTCTTCTTCAGAAATTAATCAACTTGATGATATATCTGATAATCGATCCGAGACACTCAAATATACTGCTATGCTAATGAAATATATTATTGATTATATGCAACCTGAAAATGTGATCTTTTCAGTATATGGAGTACGAGAAGGTATTTTATTTAAAAATCTCACAGAGGAAGAGCAAATAAAAGATCCCTTAATTGCTGGATCTGTAGACTTTATATCTAAAAACGAGCAAATGTTAGAATATTCAACAGAATTAACCGACTGGGTAAAGCCGCTCTTTACCGAAGAAGATATTAATTTTCAACGATTACTGAGTTCAATATGCATACTGTCAAATATTGCACGATTTGAACATCCTGAATATCGAGCTGAAATCGCATTTAGAAGATTTCTTGACTCTTCTATCATTGGAATTAGTCATCATGACAGATTATTCATAGCTACAGCATTATATTATTGTTATTCCAGTACTATAGATGAATCCATTGATACGATATGTAGATTATTCCTAGATAAAAATATGATGAGCAAAACAAAAAGTATTGGATATGCTATACGACTAGCTTACAACATAACAGCTGGGTCCACTGGAATTATATCTTCAATTAACATAGATATAAAAAATACCATGTTGAATTTAAAGTTTGACATAATAACAAAAAATCTTATTGGTGAAGTTGTTGAAAAGCATCTGACAAGATTAGCAGAAAATATGAAATTAACTCCTAAAATAGCTATAGAATAAAGTTGTTTCTACTAGCCAAGAAAGTAAATATCGTATAATACTACTTGTATGCTTTTAAGATCATTCAAACAAAAAAATTTCCGCTATTTTCTCTTTGGTGAATCCTTTCTCCAAATTGGAGATATTGCAGAGATGCTTGTACTAGCTTGGGTTGTGTTAGAAAGAACAGAAAACCCAGCCCTTTTAGGTATCTTTGCAGCTCTTAGATTTTTAGGAACTCTTGCTTCTCCATTTTATGGGGTATGGGTAGATAAATATAATCATAAAACATTATTACTAATTGGCCGTTTTGTATTTGCTTTTATGTCATTTATTCTTCTTATTCTTGCCATTACAGATCTATTAGAAGTTTGGCATTTATTTGTTATTATCACTATATCTGGTCTCGCAAGATCTTTTAGAAATATTATGAGAGAGGTCTTAACTGCAGATGTAATTCAACCCAACCTCTTTGCCAATGCAATAGGTTTAACCCGTACAACAACTGATTTAATGAATATATTAGGACCGTTATTAGGTGGACTACTTTTGAAATATTACGGAATTTCTGCAGCATATATTTTAATCGTTGCTGTATATACCGGTTCAATAATAACGGGATACATGCTAATTTTACCAAAATCAAATACTCGACCAAATCAATTTTCCATGTGGGAGAATCTAAAAAAGGTTAGTGCATATATAAAGATGAACCAAGTAATATGTGGGCTTTTGATTATGGCTTTTATAGTGAACTTCACAATGTTATCTATGAAAGATGTATTACTTACTGTATTTGCCAAAGAAATACTATTTATTGGACCTGATGGTCTTGGTCGATTAATAGCAAGTTTATTTACAGGGGCCTTTTTAGGATCATTGAGTATAGCAGCATTTACAAAATTTCAACGAGGTGGAAGATTTTTATTAGTATCATCTTTTGTCTGGCATGGATTAGGTATTTTATTATTATTCACAACTAATGTGACTGTATTTATGACTATTCTTTTCAGCATAGGTATATTTCAGTCCTTTGTTATGGTAACAATGGCAACTTTATTAATAAAAATAACACCAGCAAAAATGAGAGGTAGAGTAATGGGGGTTCGATCATTGGCAATCTATGGATTGCCCCTCGGATTATTAACAGCTGGTTTTATTTCCAACACATTTGATGCACCAACTGCAATGTTAGTACAAGTAATCATAGGATTGTGTATTACAGCACTAGTAACCCTTTTACTAAGAAAATTATGGTATGTAAAATAATAAATTTACTTGTTTTTTGAATATTTCTTGTCTATGATTCTGGAACACAAATAAGTAAGATTCATGAATAAAAATATAAGGAGAAGTAACTATGTCTGAAAAAAGTAATATTACCCCTGAAATGAAATCACATATTGGTGTGGCAAGTACTCCTGTTGAATCAAACATGGAAGCAAATATATCTGAACACAGACGGTTTATTCATGCAATTATGGATGAAGACCCAATATATTATGATGAAGAGTTTGCAAAAACTACTCGATATGAAGGAATAGTATGCCCTCCGTTATTCCCACTAAGTGTTAATCGCAGACCTCTTGGATCTGATGATTCTTTAAGCGAAGGGTTTAGAAAAAACCCTGAATTTGATGCCCTTATGAGTGCCGTTGAAGGCACCGGAGCAAAAATGGATTTATCACATATACCACGTATGTTAAATGGAGGTAATGAAATTGAGTTTTTCAAATATATGAAAATAGGAGAAAAAACCTCTTCAGTAACTAAAGTTGTAGACATACTTGAAAAAGAAGGCCGTTCTGGTCCTATGGTATTTATTATAAGCGAAACAGAAGTACGAAATGATAAAGGAGAATTATTATTGATTTCTCGAAGTACTTCCATCAGACGTTAGGAGAAAATAATGACTACAACAAATAAACAGGTTTACTTTGATGACGTAGTAGTAGGTATGGATATCCCGAACCTTATTAAAGGTCCAATGACGCAAGCTCATATAATGAGATGGAGCGCCTCTCAGGAAAACTGGCACCGTATACATTATGATCATCCTTTTTCTTTAGACCATGAAAAACTTCCCAATGTGTTAATTAATGGCAGTTGGAAGCAACAAATTATGTGCCAATTAGTGAAGGATTGGGTGGGCTTAGAAGGTTGGTTGTGGAAAATTAGCTTTCAACATAGATCTATGAATGTTCCTGGAGATTTGATTACAACTTGGGGAAAAGTCACAGATAAATATGAAAAAGACGGTATGGGAATTGTAGAATTAGAAATAGGGTTAAGAAACCAAGATAATGTAGAAGCATGCCCAGGTAAAGCTACCGCAGTTTTACCAATTAAAGGCGGTAATGGAATTCCTTATCCATTTCAACGACCATCCTAAATTTTGATATATGAATAAAAATAGATCTACAAATATAATTGCTTTACTTCTAATGGTTGGTGGATATTATTCACCATTTTATAGCAATATTATATTTACTACTGGTTTGTTTTCACTCGCTGGTGGAGTAACCAATTGGCTTGCTGTGTATATGTTATTTGACAAAATCCCACTAATTTATGGATCTGGAGTAATTCCTAATCGATTTGAAGACTTTAAAATTGGAATTAAAAGATTAATTGTACAAGAATTTTTTACTGAAGAAAGAGTTAAAAACTTTTTTGAAGAATATGAAAATCTTTTATCTCCTGAAAATATTGCTAATAAAGTCGATTATGATCAAATTTTTGAGCATCTCAAGGACGGAATTGTGGAATCTTCATTTGGTGGAATGCTCGCTATGTTTGGTGGTAAAAGCGCCTTAAATGTGCTCAAAGATCCTATCATAGAAAAACTCCATCTTGTTGTTGGTGATGTCATAGATAATATAAAAACAGATAATATCTCTGAAAATATAACTACAGATTTGTTAGAAAAAATAGAAAGTATTATTGATACAAGATTAAACGAACTTACACCACAGATGGTTAAAGAAATCGTACAAGATATGATTCGACATCATCTAGGTTGGCTTGTAGTGTGGGGTGGAGTTTTTGGCGGTCTTATAGGATTAATCACTAGTATTTTAAATACATCTATTTCATTATTTTAAACAATACTTATTCATAATTTGGTTTAGTGTTCTCGATAGCATATGTTGCTTCATCAAAAACTAACTCACATAATTCTATCCATACAGAATCAGGGTCATGTAACATAAACAATTTATTTATTGTTTGAATTATTTTTTTTCTGCTTAATCTCATGATTTATTTCATGGTAATTAGCTGGATCAACTAACAAGTGACCAACTTCAGCAGATTCATAACCCATAGAATTTGGATCATATGACTTACTTGTATTTTTTTTATTATTATCGATACAATTATCTTTTGATGAATTATTCATTTTGAAATTATTACAGCTGTTAGATTTATTACATAATTATACACTACTTGAAAATTATCTAATTAAGAGTATGCTACAAAATACTAATAAAACAGGATTGAAATAATGATAAATACTAATTTGAATATAGAAGAAATAACTCAAAAAATTGCTGATCAATCTCCAAATATAAATGCTGATAGAAAGATCCCTGATCAATTGATTGACGAAATGGCACAAAAAGGATTTTTCAGACTGCTTATACCTAAAACATATAAAGGTGGAGAAATTGACTATCTAGACTATCTATCTCTTGTACAAGAGATATCTAAAGCAGATGGAAGTATGGGTTGGTGTTTCAATCAGAATAATATTCTATCTACAAATGCTGCAATCATGCCTAAAACATTAGCTGAAGAAATCTGGAGTGATCAAAGGGCTATTTTATGCAATGGACCAACACAATATGCTAATGCAATTCCTACTGAAGGTGGATATAAACTAACAGGAAGATGGAATTTTAGTAGTGGATCACAACATGCCACATGGGTGATCGCGATTTCAACAATTGAAAATAGAGACCCAACAAAAAAACTTAATATGATGATACCGCAAAAGGATGTGAATTTTTTCGATGTTTGGCAAGTAAACGGATTAAAGGGAACAGGAAGTTTTAGCTTTGAAGTAAACGACTTTTTTGTACCTGAAAAATATACATTTCCTGAATTTAATGAAACAGAAGAAAAGAGTGGACTCTACGTAATACCAAAGAATTTACTTTTTGCTTCCGGATTCGCATCTGTAGCCTTAGGTGTAGCAAGAGGGGCATTAGACAAAGCAATTGAAATATCAAAAACAAAGATACCTCAAGAGCAACAGTTGCTACAAGAGCAATCTGCAATACAACGTGAAATAGGACAGGCAGAAGCTTTATGGGGTTCATCAAATGCATTTGTTTTGCAGAAGGCAGAGAATGTTTGGAATCAAGCTATAATAAACGGAAAACTTGAAATAGAAGACCGTATAGAATTAAGACTAGCAAGCACACACGCAATAAGACAATCAGCAGAAGTTGTAAATATGGCTTATACAATCTGTGGGGCGAGTTCAATATTTGAAGGTAACCCTATTCAAAGAAAATTTCAAGACGCACATGCTATTACCCAACAAATTCAAGGTCGTTTATCGCATTATGAAACGGCGGGACAATTCTTCCTAGGAATAGAACCTCAGGGAAGAATGTTTTAACACTTTCTTGAATTATAAAGATTGCATTAATATACAAAAAAATGATTATATTTTTGCATTTTTTATTATTATTTATACATTAAATATAAAAATATATTGCATTAATTTATGAATCAATTTAGTCATTTTTTAATTAAAATAACGCCATTTTACTACGGGTGGATAATACTTTTATCATCAGGGATTGCTACAATTGCAGCATGTGCTGCATCAGCACTAACCTTATCAGTTTTTATTACACCAATGGCTAATGAACTTGGTTGGAGTAGGACCTTAATTATTGGAGCTCCAACAATAGCGGGCTTAATTGCTATAACATTAGCACCAGTTAGTGGATGGATAATTGATCACAAAGGCGACAAATTTGTCTTATCAATATCACTACTAATAATGGGGATATCGCTTATATTCCTGCATTATTGGGTTATCCCACTCAGTTTTTATATTTTATTTGGAATCGCTCGTTTACTCTTTGTTGCGCCAATAATGAATTCAGGTACAACAGTAGTTTCGCGCTGGTTTATAAGAAGAAGAGGTAGGGCTAACGGAATATCTATACTTATAACTTCTATAGGTATGGGATTAATTCCAGTATATTCCCAATTTTTAATTGATACCGTAGGTTGGAGAGAAGCATGGTTATGGTTAGGTGTAACAGTATGGATTATAGGAGCAATCCCTTCCCTTCTGTTTATAATATCTAAACCAGAAAATTTTAATATAAACCCAGATCCTATGAATACAACTAATGAACAATACAATGATATTGAAACCTCAGGATCATGGACCTTAAAAGAATCGTTGTCTTCACCAATACTCTGGATCCTATGTATAAATATGTTTCTGTTAGCATTTGTACATACAAGTGTGAATTTTCATATTTCTGCATTATTAATCGCCAATGGATTACAACCTATGACAGCTGCTTTTGCAATTACAGTTTTAGCTATAGGCACAGGGTTAGGTGGGTTATTATGGGGAATAATTTCTGAAAAAATGAAATCAAATATTCGCGGTAGCTTAACTGCATTTTTTACTGGTATTGGTGCATTGATATTTCTATTTGCTGATAATACAGCTATGGCATTTTTAGCAGCCCTGATATTTGGATTTGGACTTGGAGGTACCTGGACAATAGCACTTATCACACTGCCAAATTACTTTGGAAGAGTAGCGATAGGTTCTATCAGGGGTATCGGAGACCTGTTTATGAATGCTGGAATGGCATTAGGAGGATTAAGTTCAGGTATAATATACGATATAACCAAAAGTTATGACCTTGTCTTTCCATTACTTACAATAATAGCAATTATTTCAGCAATTTCTTTGCTATTTACAAAAGAACCAAAAAAATAATATTAGTAAAAATTAAATTAATATAACAAACAAGGGTTTTTTGTTAATCCACTGGAAAGCGTAGTTGCTTTAGTAAAATCATCAGTTGCTTCTGTTTCTTTTCCGGTACTTAAATAGACTAATGATCTGCCTTTATGTGCTTCAGATAAACAAATATCCTCAACTGGTTTTGACTCTATGTAAGTATTTAAATCTTCTAATGATTCTATATATTGTTGTTGTTCATAATATGCCAAACCACGATATAAATAAGCTTTTTTACT
>CAYOMB010000036.1:0-10219 GCA_964404955.1 uncultured Dehalococcoidia bacterium | reverse complement strand
CTAATGGTCCATTTCTATGTTTTGCAATAATTACTTCAGCAATATTTTTGGGATAGGGTTCAACAGGGTTTCTTGAGTTCCATTCTTCTTCTGTATAATATACATCTTCTCTATATATAAATGAAACAATGTCAGCATCTTGTTCGATACTTCCACTGTCACGTAAATCAGATAATAGAGGTCTATGTGAGGGTCTTTGTTCAACAGCTCTACTCAATTGTGATATCGCTATTACAGGTATATTAAGATCTCGAGCGATACCTTTCAGGGATCTTGAAATTTCACTTATTTCTTGTACTCGGTTTTCGTTACGATGTAGTCCTTGTATAAGTTGCATATAGTCAACAATGAGTAAATCAATATTCCTTTCAAGATTTAACCTTCGAGCTTTACTACGGATTTCAGTGATCGTTTGTATAGGACTATCATCAATATACAAGTCTAAATCTGAAAGAGTGCCTATTGCAGAGACAATTCTTTGTTGCTCTTGGTTGTTAATTACATTTTGGCGAACCCTATGTGAATCTACTTTTGCTTCTGATGAAACCATGCGCATAGCTAATTGCTCTCCGCTCATTTCTAAACTTAAAATTGCAACCGTAGAATTATTTTTACAAGCATTCATTGCTATGTTTAATGCTAAGCTACTTTTACCAATACTTGGCCTTGCTGCTAAAATAAATAAATCTGATCGCTGTAGCCCACCTAACAACGTATCTAAATCTCGAAACCCTGTGTAAATAGGTTGTGTTTTTTTTAAATTTTCTGGGTCGTCGTCAGATGATTCCTCAAGGTATGTGTCTAAAACATCTCGAAGTGATCTAAAATCACGATTTTCACGGGTTTCTCGGATTTGAAAAAGAATATCTTCTGATTGTTTTATTGCTGAATCAACTTCGAAATCAGGTTCATACCCCAAAGATGCAATCTCAGTCGCTGCTTTGATAAGGTTTCTCATTGTAGATGTTCTGTTAACTATTTGAGCATAATGACTTGCATAAACAGAAGTAGGAACAATAGCAATTAAATTACTTAAAAAGCCTTCTCCTCCAATGCTTTCAAGTTTATCTGTGGAGGACAATTCATGTGCAACACTTATTTGGTTAATTGGTTCACCACGATTATAAAGAGAAAGACATGCCTCATAAATCCACTTATTTCTCTCGGTAAAGAAATCATTGGCTTTTACAATTAATGATACTTCTGAAAGTGAATCTCCTTCAATTAATATAGAGCCTAAAACTGCTTGTTCTGCAGCTTCATCACTCGGTGGCAATCGATCTGTATACATATAGTATGCCCTCATGCTAATGAATTTTAAGTTAAATCAAAGCAATTGTGTTCCTCAAGCGGGGAGATAAATTATACTATATATTTTTAGAAATATCGTTACGGTGTTTACGTATTTTTACAGTATTATTAATTATTCTCTTCTTTATCGTCACTCTCATCAATTGAGGGTGATTCTTCATCTTCAAGTTCAGCAGTGGTTTCAAGAACAGTTTCAACAATTGGGTCCTCTGCTTGTTCTTTGTCTTCACTAGAATCAACTAAAGTTTCAGTAATTTCGTCGGGAGTTTCATCTTCTTCAATAATTTCTTCAGGAATTTCTTGAGCTTCAATAATATTGCCTTGAATATCAACACCTGAAACTTTGATTTTAATTGAACATTCTGCTCCTCTAGGGAATCTTATTCCAACAGAATAAATACCAGGTTCTTCGATAGTGTTTTCAATATGAAAAAACCTTCTATCAAGTGATCGTTCAGTATCTGCTTCAATTTTTTCAGAAATCATAGATTGATTTACTGAACCATAAAATTTTCCTGTAGAGTTTACTTTTTCTGATAATTCAAATTCCATATCATTCAAAAGGTTTGCCAACTCATTTTGGTCTTGTTCTTCTTTAATCCTGAGTTCATCTCCCGCTTTTTTAATTGATGTTAATCTTTGTAAATTGTCATGGGATGCAAGTAACGCAAAGTTTTGTGGAAGTAGATAATTGCGTGCATATCCATTTTTAACTTCTTTTACGTCACCAGCATTTCCGCTACCAGGCACATCTTTTACAAATATAACCTTCATTTATCATGTTCCTTCCGTTATCTTGATTCTAGTTTTATGATTTATTTGCGAGTTGTTGATTATAGCACATTATTTAACAAAATTAGTAGAGTAGGCATTTTTTAATTCAACTATTGTATTTGAAATCAAAGAATTAATTTCGAATATCCGAGGTTTAGTTATACCCAAAGAAACAAATGGCATATTGTATTCGTTACATATTGTTGTAAATCTACTTATATCATTAGCATTTATGGAAACAATTATTTGAGAATGTTTTTCTCCGAAAAGAGCTACATCCCAACGGCCATTTATTTTAATTTTGCTTTCGAACCCAATATTAGATAATATACATGATTCTGCAATGGTAACTGCAATTCCTCCTTCAGAACAATCATGAGCTGAGTTGAGTACCCCGTTATTTATGAGGTTTAGGCAGCATTTTTGCAATCGGTTTTCAAACTCTAAATCAATTTGAGGAGAGCCTGCTATTTTATTATGAATAATTTCTAAATATTCACTACCTGCTAAATCATTATGATCATATGAAAGAGATTCACTACCTAGTAAAATGACTAAATCATCATAATTTTTAAATTCGGATGTTATTTTATCTTCTATATTTTTAATGATACCAACTGCACCAATGATTGGAGTAGGAAATATAGGTCCTTTTTCAGTTGAATTATATAAACTAACATTCCCACTTATAACAGGGATACCAAAAGTATTACACCCTTCAGCAATGCCTTTAACTGATTGATTGAGTTGATATGAAACGAGTTGGGTAGTTGGGTCTCCGAAATTTAAACAATTAGTAATTGCGATTGGCTCTACACCACTACAAATCAAGTTTCTACATGCTTCTGCAACAGCTATTTTCCCACCTTCTAGTGGGTTGAGATAGGTGGTTTTCCCATTTCCATCAATACTAATTCCTATACCAAGATTGGTGTTTTTAATTCGAATAATGGCAGAGTCAGCATCTTCTGGAGATGCTATTGTATTTGTTTGAACTTGATGATCATATTGTATAAAAACTGGTTTTTTGCTAGCTATATTCGGGCTACTGAGTAATCTGATCAGTATTTCATTTGCTTCATTATTATCAGGTAATGATATCAATGAAAGATCGCTATTTTGTAATTCGATTATTTCTTTTGGGGCAGTATTATCTAAATCGTAGAGTGGTGGATTAGTTAAGGTATGTATTGGAACAGCCCCTACTAAATCTTTTTGATAATATATTTCTGCATTTTGAGAATTAGTGATTGTTCCAATAATTGAATAATCTAGATCCCATTTATCTAGAATTGATCTAATTTTCTTCATATTTTCTGGAGGAAAAACTATAAGCATACGTTC
Source organism: uncultured Dehalococcoidia bacterium (assembly GCA_964404955.1). Lineage (GTDB taxonomy): Bacteria > Chloroflexota > Dehalococcoidia > Lucifugimonadales > UBA6952 > UBA6952. The sequence continues at coordinate 6,790 of CAYOMB010000036.1, read as the reverse complement.
TTGTGATTCAGACAACATAATTTCATATGGCGTCATATTGGTTTCTCTTTGATGTACTTTTGCTAAATCAATAGTAAATCCCGTTTTCCCTTTATCAACAGTTTCTACAATTGCACTTGTTAGTCCTGCTGCTCCTAAATCTTGTAGAGATTCTATAAGGTTGTTAGATACAATTTCTAAACATGATTCAATTAATACTTTTTCCATAAATGGATTACCTATTTGAACTGTAGGTCGTTTATCTTGTTCAGATTTATCGTCATTTAAATTACGTGAAGCTAAACCTGACGCACCATGAATTCCGTCCCGTCCAGTTGGGGAGCCAATTACCATGATAAGATTACCTGGAGTATATGATGCTGCGCTCATTAAATTATTTTTATTTACAATTCCTAGACAAAATGCGTTTACTAAGGGGTTTCCTGAGTAAGAATCTGAAAATTTAGTTTCACCACCAATATTCGGAATACCGATACAATTACCATATCCAGATATTCCGGAAACAATACCTTCAAAAAGATATTCACTACGATCAGTATTTATATATCCAAATCTAAGAGAATTTAAAATAGCAACGGGTCTTGCACCCATCGCGAGTATATCTCTTATAATGCCTCCTACTCCAGTAGCTGCACCTTGATACGGCTCAACTGCAGATGGGTGATTATGGGATTCAATTTTAAATACTATTGCTAAATTATTTCCAATATCAATAACGCCAGCATTTTCTTCTCCTGGTTTTGCCAAAAGTGCTGAGCTTGAATTAGGCAAGGTTTTTATTAGGTTTTTAGAATGTTTGTACCCACAATGTTCACTCCAAAGAGCCCCAAATAACCCTAGTTCAAGATAATTAGGATCTCTACCTAATTTAGACACAATAAGTTGATACTCTTCCGTACTTAATGCGATTTCATCGAGTTGTGATTGCGTATATTTCATAATTTACTATTGATAAGATCCAAATCCTATAAAAATAACTCCTATAACCACTAATGTTGCACCTATCCATATTTTTTTAGTTACCCTATCAGTTGCTTTAAGAAAAATTACTGTGAGGCTAAGAGTTACTAATGGAACCAATGCAAATATTGGTGATACAACAACAACAGGTGCTATGTTCAGTGCTAAAGCACTGAATCCTAGTCCCCCTGAAGCACAAACTCCTGCAATTATGCAATAAATATATGCTTCTTTGGGTATTTGTTTTTCTGGTTTTTTTAATGATTTTATATTTAAAACTATAAGCACAATTGTTCCACTTAGTAGTGCGTAAGAAACAGCTACTAAAGGATCAATATTTTGCTTAAATACTTGTTTAAACATAAATTGCGATGCACCATAAGCACTACCACCAATAAGTGCACATAGCATTCCTAAAATCACCATATTTTTTTCTGTAATAAACGATTTCATATTATTATCTTCTTTCACTAACTACTAAGATAATACCTGAAACAATCATCAGTGTTCCGATACCTAGATATATATTTAATTGTTCATTTGTAAAAATTATTGCTAATCCAGAGCTAACTAAAGGAGCACTTGCAAGTAAAGGAGATGACCTACTTACTCCAGCTAATCGTACTGAAGTGAAGTTCATATATCTACCTATTGGATAATTTACAATCCCTATGAAAATTAATATATAAAACATAACTAAAGGTATGGAAAAAGATTGGAATCCATATACTACTATTGCTGCTGATGCTAATACTATAAAGCTTGCAATTAAAGATACGATAGTTCCAATTGAAGTAGGTAGATGCTCTAATCCCTTTCTTGTAAAAATAGCTGAAGAACCCCAGCCAGTTGCTGCAAGAAGTGCAAATAATATAGCTGTTATCATGGTTGCACCTTGAATAATGTAGGCTCTATTGATCGAATAATTGATTGAAAGATTTTGTTACCATCTGTACTTCCTAGAATTGTTTCACAACTTCTTTCAGGATGAGGCATCATTCCAATTACATTATGATTTTGATTAATTATTCCAGCTATATTATCCACTGATCCGTTGGGATTGGATTGATCATTAATAGTGCCATTTATATCAGAGTATTGAAGTACAATTTGATCATTTTTATACAGTTTTTGTAATCCGGCATTATCTATAAAATAATTACCTTCTCCGTGTGAAATTGGAATATTAAGAATTGAACCTTTGGTGCAAATATTAGTAAAAGGATTATCGTTATTTGTTACTACTAAGTTTGTCCATTGGCATCTAAATTGTAGAGTTGTATTTTTAATTAAAGTACCTGGCAACAATTCAGATTCACAGAGGATTTGAAATCCATTACAAATACCAATTATGAACTTTCCTTTCAAGGCGAATTCTTTGATGGAGTTCATAATTGGAGATAACTTTGCCATGGCTCCTGGACGTAAATAATCGCCATATGAAAAACCACCTGGCAAAATTAAGCAATCAAATTTATCAATATTAGTATCTTTATGCCATACGTATTCTGCATCTTGATTAAGAATATCGTGAACAGCAAAATAGCAATCAGTATCGCTCCAAGTACCAGGGAATACAACTATACCAAATTTCAAAACAACCTCTTGATGTATCTAATGTTTTCGAATTAATACTATCACAGGTTATTAGAGTAAGTCTTTAACGATTTTGCTTACTATAGAACCGTCTGCTTGACCTTTTAGCTTAGGCATAACTTCTTTCATGATCATACCGAAATTAGATCTATTTTCTTCACTTAAGTTTGAAACTATATCCTTTGCAATAGTAGTAATTTCTTCTTCGGATAATTGTTGTGGAAGATATTCGAGTAAAACATTAAGTTCTGTTTGTTCTTTTTGAACAAGATCATCTCTGTTTGCTGATTTGAATTGAGTTATACTATCGTTATATTGTTTTGACATTTTGGATATTACACTAAGAATACCCTGATCATCTAATGTTGTCTGTGAAGCTATCTCTTCGTTACGAATTGCAGCTTTGATCATACGTAGTGCAGTTTTTTTCGGTTCATTTTTTTGTTTCATTGCATCAGCAAGTTCGCTGCTGATCTTTTCAATTAATCCAGGCATAGCTACTCTATTATTTTCGATAGTTTGGTTTGTAGTTAACGAATACTCTTACGTCGCTTAGCAGCGGCTTTTTTCTTACGTTTAATACTAGGAGGTTCAAAGTGTTCTCTTCTTCTTACTTCCGAGAGAATACCATCTTGTTGAACTTTTTTTGTAAAGCGTCGTAACAAGCTTTCAAAAGTTTCGTTATCGTCTGAAAATACTTTTGTCAAAATTTAACCTCTTATATATTAATTTACAATCTACAGTGAGCACGTATCTTAGAATAATGTGAACTATATGTCAACAAAAACTAAAGCTAATTTTTAGAATTTTGTAATGACACCGCGACCAATTTCCGTGGTATCAATATCTTTATATGCTTGGTTAATTTCATCCAAACTGTATTCTCTTGTGATCAGCCCATCAATATCAATTTGGCCAGTTTTGTAAAGCGTAACCATCGTTGGCATATCTATATTAGGGACTGCACTTCCGTAATAACATCCCTTAACTGTTCTTTCAAATCTTACAAGAGATACAGGATCTATAGCTGCAGTCGCTGTTATTGGAGAAATACCAACAATAATAACCTGACCGCCTTTTTTAACTGAATGATATGCATTAAGCACTGTTTCAGAAGATCCAAAAACCTCAAAAGTATAATCAGCACCTAGGCCGTCAGTTAATTCTTTTACTTTTGCAACGGGATCTCCAGAACTTGCGTCAACAGTATTTGTTGCTCCAAATTTGGATGCAAATTCTAATTTGCTTTGATGAATGTCTACTGCAATAATTTTGCTTGCACCAAGTAGTCTTGCTCCTTGTATAACATTTAATCCCACTCCACCAACACCAAAAACTGCAACTGTGCTACCAGGAGTTATTTCAGCGTTATACATTGCAGCACCAACACCAGTTGTTACCGAACATCCAATTAAAGCTGCTTGAGGCAAAGGAAATCCTTTAGGTAGGAGTATACAGCCTGTTTCAGGTACCACCGCCTCTTGGGCAAAACATCCAACCTTACCCATAGGAGTAATATATTGATCGCCAATATGTAATCTATTGGTGCCATCAAACAAAGTACCCGATGTGGCTCCATGTAGGTCGCAGAGATTTGCTCTACCAGAAAGACAATAGGGGCATCGACCACAATTAGGTACAAAAGAAAGTATTACATCATCACCTGGTTTCACACTAGTGACACCTTCACCAACGTCTAAAACTGTTCCTGCACCTTCATGGCCTAATATTGCTGGGGTTTGAATAATAGCGTCTCCGTGCATGAAATGTAGATCGCTTCTACATACTCCTGCGGCACCAATTTTTACATGAACTTCACCTTTCTTGGGTGGATCTAATTCTACGTCTTCTATGACTAAAGGTTGATTTGTTTCATATAATATGGCAGCTTTCATCAGAGTACTCTCCTCCACTTTAAGTATCAATGTATCGATAGTCTATATAGTGTTCTATTTTTTATCAACTATCTGTGTGCTTGTTTGAATCGATACTATCAATTAATCTTTGAATTCGAATATGATAAGGTACATCCGTTTGAACATGACCTAAATGCCAACAGCGATGAATATTACATTTATAGTAACCCAAGGTATCTTTTGAAAAGAAAATACGACTATATTCCAAGGCAGCATTTTTTGCCTCATCTTCTGAAAAATATCGTTTTTTCAAATTGCAATTCATACCCATTTGGAGAGGATCCGAACTTTTAGAATAATTAAGCAGATTTTTTTAACAAAATTATTTAACATATCTTTGTTTATCGATCTGATTATTCAATATATGAAAGGAATATGCAAATGGACTTAAATCTTTTAGGGAAACGAGCTGTTATTACTGGCGGTAGTAAGGGTATTGGGAGAGAAATTGCATTAACTTTATCAAAGGAGGGGGTTGATGTTCTAATTTGTGCTCGAGGTCAAGAGGACTTAGACAACACAGTATCTTATATAAGATCTCAAACCAATGGGAAAGTAATAGGTATTACTGGAGATTTAAAAATAAAGTCCGAATGCGACAAAATAATGGACTATGCTCTTGAGAATTTAGGTGGTATTGATATTCTTGTGTGCTCAGCAAATCAACCAGGAGGTGGTACCTTTTTTTCCTTAGAGGAAAAAGATTGGACAGATCACATGGATGTAAAATTTATGAGTAGTTTCCACTGTGCAAGAAAAGCTATACCTGATATGCAATCAAGGCAATGGGGAAGAGTTATACTTATTGCAGGTATGGGATCTCGAGCTTATAGACCTTTTGCTATGGATAATGGGCCGGTATGTGCAGCGTTGGCTAATTTTGGGAAACAATTAGCTAATCAAGTTGTGGGTGATGGAATTTGTGTAAATGTTATTCTGCCAGGTATTACTAATACACCTAGACGTATAGAAAGAATGAAAACTACAGCCAAATTAGAAAATAAATCTGTTGAAGATGTGGAAGCAGTGGAACTTCAAGGTAGTCCAATGGGAAGATTTATTAGATCAGACGAAATTGCTGATTTAACTGCATTTCTTTCTTCGGACAGAGCATCTTCGATAGTAGGGCAAAATATAGCTATAGATGGAGGAGCTTCAGAAGCGGTCTTTTATTAGTAAATTAAGGTCTAATTGTGGAACTAGAAGAATTTAAAAATATAATAAATTCTTGGTATTTGGTGCATCGTCGTGATTTACCTTGGCGTAAAACCTTTGACCCTTATTCTATTCTTGTTTCTGAAATAATGTTGCAACAAACTCAAGTCTCACGAGTATTAAATTTTTACGATAAATTTTTAAATACTTATCCTACTTTTTCAAGTTTAGCTGGAGCTGATAACAAGACATTATTTGAATTATGGAATGGATTAGGTTATTGGAAAAGAGCTTTAAATTTGAAGAAAATAGCAGAGATTACCCAATTTAAATACGAAGGAGTTTTTCCAAGTGACATTGAGACACTTAAAACATTACCAGGAGTTGGGGAGTATACTTCAGCAGCATTAAAATGTTTTATTTTCAACTTTCCTGTAGCATTTGTTGAAACAAACATAAGAAAGGTAGTTAAACATTTTTTCTTTCCTGAAATTGACAATATTTCTGATAAAGAGATTTATAGGATTGCAGATTTAGTATTGGATAGAGATAATCCCAGAGAATGGAATTATGCTTTAATGGATTATGGCGCTAGTGAATTTAGAATAAAAAATGCGGCTATAAAAGTTAAGAGCGAGTCCTTTGTATTTTCCAACAGGTATTATCGTGGAGAATTGATTAGGTTTATAAATAAAAAAGGGGAAGTCTCTCTCAATGAGATACATCTTTTATTAAATCAAATAGGTAAAAATAAAATTACTACTAATAGAATTAGTACGATTTTGGACTCGTTAATTAAAGATGAATTAATAAAAAATGAAAATAACAGATATTTTATTTAGTTTATTCGTTCTGGATTTCGCATAAGCGTCGAAGTGTTTCAAATGGATAAATCCCTGTAGTATGGAGATCTGTCCAAAGGAATTGGACAGCATATTTACCAATATACAAATAATCGATAGCCTGAATGTCAGAATTAATTTCGGAGAGATTAATTACTCTAACCCCAGTCATTTCGTTTACACAGTGTGCACAACCACATTGAAATCGAAGATTTCTGTACTCGTACGAACACCAAACACCATCGTTCCACAGTATGTGAATTCCATCAGGAAGTAACTTAATTTCTTCTGGTACGTTCAATGATTCGGATAATTATTAGG
>CAYOMB010000035.1:2066-10435 GCA_964404955.1 uncultured Dehalococcoidia bacterium | reverse complement strand
AAATGGAAAAGTAAGCTCAACTATTGTAATATAGGAAACTGTTGTTTAATTTTTTGGGCCGTTAGCTCAGTTGGTAGAGCAGTGGACTTTTAATCCATGTGTCGAGGGTTCGAGTCCCTCACGGCCCACCAAGCTTTTTCATTAGTCAGTTATGATAAGATTTCATTCAATTTATTTAAGAAAAGAGATTGCCCATTATTAACGGATTTCTCCCAGTCTTTTGAAGCAGTTGAATCAGCTTTATCAGATATAAATTTATAGCTCTGAAATGGAATATTCATATATTTACAAACTTTTGCTAAGGCATAACCCTCCATATCTACTAAATCGCATGTTATTGGAGGTTTAGATGTGACAAAAGAGTCACCAGTACCGCAAATAATTCCCGGTTTACCGATTATAATTTCGTCTTCAAATGGTGTTTGTCCTAACTCAAAACCCAAATCATGCCCAGTAGCATCCATATCCCTTTCAATAAATCCTGTGACAAATATCAAACCATGTAGTTCATCAGTTATAGCTCCTGCAGTACCAAAATTAAAAACTCTATTAGGCTTATATTCATATATAGCCTTGGTTAATGCAAAAGATGCATTAACTTTTCCTACACCTGTATAAATAATTTCTAAATTATCAGGCTTACTAGGATGTTCAAACTCATCTTTTAAAGCTATTACTAATAAATCCAATTTTTTCTCCTTTAGCATATCTTTAAGCAATCAATTATATTATTATACATATCAATCTTGTTTTACACATATGAATCAATTACAAAAATTTCAACTCAAATTAGCTAATTCCCTGCCATTTTACTATGGATGGGTAATTCTTTTTTCTGCAGGTACAGCAGTTGTGGTACGTAATACTGCCTCTGCATTGATTCTCTCTGTATTTATGATACCAATGTCAGAAGATCTTGGGTGGAGTCGTACATTTATATCTGGAGCAGCAACATTTGGTGGTATTCTTGCTATGACTTCTGCCCCTTTTGCAGGTCGGCTAATTGATCGTTATGGTTCACAAATCATCCTCGTTATATCTGTTGCTATTCTAGGATTTACTACTCTTTCATTAGGTTGGTGGGCAACACCAATAGGCTTTTACTTATTATTCGGCATTGGAAGGATGATGTTTTCATCACCTATACAAGTCGGCACAGGTACTGTAGTTTCTCAATGGTTTATCAGAAGAAGAGGTAGAGCAAATGGTTTTCTAATAACACTTCATTCAATTGGTATGGGAGGGTTTCCATTAATTGCACAATTTCTAATATCAACAGTTGGCTGGAGAGAAGCCTGGTTTTGGATGGGAATTATAGTATGGATAGTAGCACTAGTACCTATTATTGTTCTTATGGTTTCCAAACCTGAAGATATTGGTCTTGAGACTGATATTGAAAAAATGTCCAAAGAAGCTTCAGCAAAAATAAGTTCTGGAATCCAAGAAACAGAAGAAATATGGACCGTAAAAGAAGCGATACATACTCGTACTCTTTGGATTTTAGTTTTTGTTAGTTCTTTTATGTATTTCATCCATTCAGCAATAAACATCCATCAAGCAGCATTTTTAATTGATAAAGGAATCAAACCTCTTATAGCAGCCTCTGCCCTAACTATGGTGGCTTTTGGAACTGGTATAGGTGGTGCAGCATGGGGGTTAATAGTCGAAAAAATAAAAATTAGTTATTGTTATGCAATGGTAGTTACTGTTTTAGGTATTGTATCTCTTTTATATCTAATAGTAACCGGACCAATATCTGCATATATTGTTGCTTTTTGTTTTGGTCTTGGATTAGGAGGATTAACAACAGTTCCAGCAGTTGCAATTGCAAACTTTTACGGAAGAAATTCATTAGGTTCTATACGTGGAATTAATGAAATATCAATAGGTGGTGGACAAGCTTTGGGTGCAATATTTTCTGGAATAATATATGACATTACAAAAAGTTACACCCTCGTTTTTCCCACTTTAGCAATAATGGCACTATTTAGTGCTTTAGCTTTTTTATTTGTTAAACCTCCTCAAAAACAATAGTTTTATATTGACAGAGGAATTGTTTAACACGACAATTGTGAAAATTACTTGATTATGGCTAAGGTGACAGGAGATTTTTATGGACTTTGGATACATGAATCAAAATGTTGAATTACGAAAAGAAGTAAAAACATTTATCAAACAAAATCTCACTCAAGAGGTTAAGGACGAACTAGAAGCTTCAGAACGTACAGAGAATATTTCACATGTTGAAATAGAAGGCTCTGAAGGAAAAGCACTAAGAGAGTTTTTGGGGAAAATTAGAGACAATGGTTGGCAAGGTATTAGTTGGCCCAAAAAATATGGTGGCCAAGGTGGGTCTAGGTTAGATCAGTATATCGTTGAAGAAGAATTTGGAAGAATAGGTATATCTGCAGGTGGCGCGGGTGGTACAGCAGCAGCAATTATGGCTGCTGGTACAGAAGAACAAAAAAATTACTTTATTCCCGGAATTATTAATGGTGATATAAACTTTTGCCAAGGTTTCACTGAACCAAGTGGTGGCGCGGATTTAGCCTCACTTCAATGTAGAGCAGTCTTAGATGGAGACGATTTTATAGTAAATGGCCAGAAAATCTACACTTCAGGAGCACATGCTGCTACTCACGTTTATTTGATGGTTCGTACAGATCCAGAAGCTCCTAAACATAGAGGTATATCTATTTTGTTAGTTCCAATGGACACCCCAGGAATCACTATTAGACCCTTATATTCAATACAAAATGATCCTCCCGCTCCTATGGGAACTACATATGGTCATAAAAAAACAAATGAAACATTTTATGAAAATATCAGGGTTCCTAAAAATGCACTTCTTGGAGAAATCAATATGGGGTGGTATGTAGGTGCCATGGGATTAAATCTTGATAGAGTAGGCGCATCAAGATATTTACTTTCTGTTAGGCGTGATGAAGATATAGTTAATTGGATAAAGGATAATAATCTAGGCGAATATGATATTAAAGAAAATGAAACAATACGAGATAAGACAGCAGAAATGTGGATAGAAGCTCAAGTGTGTAGATTAATGACGATGCGTAGTATGTCTATAGTTGAACATGGAGGAAATTTCAGTTATGAAGGTGCTGCTGAAAAAGTATGGGCTCCAGAACATGGTGTCAGAGCAACAGAAGCATATGTACAAATGTTAGGACCATATGGACAGCTCCTTAATACTTCCCCCAATGCAGTTAGTAGCGGAATATTTGCTCATAATTTATTAGGTGCTTTTCAATCAGGTATAAATCACGGTAGTGTCCAAATTATGAGAGATCAGGTTGGTAGAAGAGGATTAGGTTTACCTAGAGGCTAATGAAGGAGGTTAATAATGATCTATAATGCACAAAAAAAAGATATATCAATTGCAGTGGGTGGCGACGCAATGATAACAAGGAAAATGAGCCCTCATAATGAAAAAGATTTTTTAAAATTAATTGATATTTTACGAAAAGCTGATTGCTCAGTAGTAAATTTAGAAATGTTATTTCATGATTATGAACACAGCTGGGAATATAGTGGTGGGACACCAACGAGATCTGATCCAAGAAATATTACAGAATTACAATGGATGGGCATAGATGCTGTAACTACTGCAAATAATCATGCTTATGATTTTTCTGAAGGTGGTTTTCTAACAACATTAGATTATTGTAGAGAATTTGATATGCCTCAAGCAGGAGGAGGAAAAAATCTCGACGCTGCAAGATCCCCTGCCTATGTCGACTCTCCTAGAGGCCGGGTTGCTATTTTGTCTTCCTCTACTACATATAGTGAACAATCAAGAGCAGGTCTAGGAAGACCTGATTTTCCTGGCAAACCAGGAATTAATGCTATTCGACACAATACATCTCACACAGTAGATCGACCAATATTTGATGCTCTATCTAAGGCTAATGAAGAACTTGGTTATAGTGATATGCAAGATAGAGGTAACAAATTTGGATTTGGTGGAGTAAGTGAAAAAACAGATGCAAACGTTGAAATAAGCTTTATGGGCGGCAAATTTGTTCTAGGCGAGGATTTCAATCGTTCAACAAGTGTAAATAAAGAAGATTTAGAAGGTGCTAGAAAATGGATAAACGGAGCAAAACAACAAGCTGATTGGGTCGTTTATGGAACACACTGTCACGAAAGTGGTAATGATGGAGAAATTCATGGACCTTCTTTAACTAGCCCCCCTCAATTTCTCGAAGAGCTTGCTCGCTGGGTAATTGATCAAGGTGCAGATGTTTTTGCAGGACACGGCCCTCATTTCTTGCGTGGTATAGAAATATATAAAGGAAAGCCTATTTTTTATAGTTTAGGAAATTTTATATTCCAAAATGAAACAGTTCCATGGGCACCTGACGAAGGTTATAGAAGATTTAACTTAACTCACGATGACACACCTGGTGACTACTTGTCCAAAAGATCAAATTTTGACCAAATTGGATTTCCATCAGACCCTGTTTTCTGGAGAAGTGTTGTTGCAGTAAACAATTTTACAAATAGTGACCTAAGTAGTATTACTCTATATCCAATAGATATGGGTTATGGATTACCTATTCCACAAAGAGGACGCCCTACACTTATGGAAACATCACTTTCAAATCAAGTATTAGAGTGGCTTCAAAAATTATCAGAACCTTATGGGACTAAAATTGATATTAAAGACGGTATTGGTACAATCACTATATAATCATTGATAGTTGTACTAATTAGGGTAAAAAGAATTTTACCCCCTACCAATAAATGGCATTTTTGTAGCCATAATAGTCATAAATTGAATATTTGTTTCTAAGGGAAGATTTGCAATATAAAGAACTGTCTCCCCAACGTGATTAACATCAAATGTTGGCTCAGGGACGATATCACCATTAGGTTGTATTACTCCATCTTTCATACGTGCAGTCATAGGTGTGCCAGCATTACCTATATCTATTTGGCTACATGCAATATTGTACTTTCTCCCATCTAATGATATTTGTTTAGTTAAACCTGATATCGCATGCTTTGTAGATGTATAAGCTACGCCATCAGGTCTAGGCGCATATGCTGCAATAGAACCATTATTAATTATTCTTCCTCCTATAGGAGTCTGTTCTTTCATAATTTTGATAGCCTGCTGGGAACATAAAAAACTGCCAGTTAGATTGGTATCTATAACTCTTTGCCAGTCTTCTAATGAAAGATCTTCGAAAGGTATACGAGGTGCCCCAATACCTGCATTATTAAATAACACATCTAAACGTCCATAGGTGGATTTAATCGAATTAAAAAGATTTTCAACATCCTCAGGATTCCCTACATCTGTTGGCACAATAATAGCTTTAGAATCTGATACTCCTGATTCTGCTACAACATCTTGCAAATGTTCAACTCGTCTACCGGCCAAGGCTACTGAATACCCATCTGCAAGTAAATGAAGTGTAGCACTTTTGCCGACCCCAGTACCTGCTCCAGTTACAACTGCAACTTTTTGGTTTGATGACATATTAGAGGGCTCCTTTTTTATAATAATTACTAACTAAACATGAAAGTCAGGTTACTTTATCACAAAATATATCTTAATAAAATGTTATTTTTAGTATTATACTATGACTTCGTTCATCTTAATTATTAAGGAGTTGTTGATGTCAGAAGTTATGACAGGGAAAAAAGCTTTACTAGAAATGCTTAAAGCAGAAGGTGTGGAGTATATTTTTGGAAATCCTGGAACTAGTGAAGGCCCTATTATTGATATGCTTGGTGACTACCCTGAATTCAAATATATCCTTGCTCTTCAAGAAAGCGTTGCCGTAGGTATGGGGGAAGCATATGCGAGAGCAACAGAAACAGCTTCATTTGTTAGCCTTCATGTAGATAGCGGTTTAGCAAATGGTATCGCTCTGATGTTAGATGCATATAATACAGGTACTCCAATGGTGGTAACATCAGCTAATTATGATGTACGTAAAATAACTGAAAATAAAACAGATTTAGCAGAACTTGTACGACCTGTTACTAAATGGGCAGTCGAATTAACTCACCCAGACCAAATACCTAGTGCAATGAGACGCGCCTTTAATGAAGCAAATAGTCACCCTAAAGGACCAGTTTATGTTGGATTCACTGCCAATGCCCTTGAAGATAGCGCTGAAATGAGCATTATTCCATCAACAAAAATATTTGATGAAACACGACCAAGTATTGAAGGAATAAAAGAAAGTGCATCTTTGCTAGTCGAATCTGAAAAACCCATTATGATTGTTGGAGATAGAGCTTCTGATGACCACGCAGTAAATGAAGCTATCGAACTTGCTGAACTATTAGGATTACCTGTATACCAATCGAGAGGAGCAGAAGTAGCATTTCCTACTACGCATCCACAATTTCTTGGTAATTTATCTTTACGAGTAGCTGACCATAGAGAAATATTAAAACGAGTTGATCTTGTGTTAACAGTGGGAATGGATACATTTGAAGAATTATTTTATTGGGGAGATCCGATATTAAATCAAAATGTAAAATTAATTCATATCGATCCAGTTCCTGGTAAAGTAGGAAAATCCGAACCAGTTTCAGTTGGAATAATTTCACATTGTAAACTTGCTCTTAATGAATTAATTAAAACTGTTAAACCATTATTAAACGATACAACTAATGAAATAATTTCGAAAAGAAAAAATACTATTTCAAAAGAGTTTGAAGAAAGTCAAAAAACATATGAAGAATCTTTGTCAGCTAAATGGAATCAAAGTCCTATGATTCCGGCAAGAATGATGTATGAAATTGCCAATGCCGTCCCTGAAAATGCCGTTATTTTAGATGACTCAATTAGTAATCGTGCTGCATTACGATACTACTTTAAGCCTGAGAATCGTGGAGATTTAAGAGCTGTAAGAGGGCAATCTATAGGTGGAGGTATTGGTGCTACTATTGGGAATCAATGCGCATATCCTGAAAGAACTGTTTTTGGAATTATTGGTGATGGAAGTGCAATGATGACTATTCAAGGATTATGGACAGCTGCTAACGATAACATTCCCTGCGTATTTATTATTTGTAATAATGGTATGTACCGTGTTTTGAAGGTTAATTTTAACGTATATCAAAAAGATATATTAGACTTACCAGAAACTGCGGGCGCTAATTTATTATATTCGGACTTTAATACCCCATTTGATATGGCTGCTATTGCAAATAGTATGGGTGTCGCAGGAACAAGAATTACTAAACCAGAAGAAATAAAACCAGCCATTGATAAAGCTATAGCATCGGGGAAACCTGCATTATTAGATATTGTTATTGATGGGTCTTTATAATATAAATCCAGCGTACATCCCAATCGATAGAATTGAAAAACCATAATACTTAAATAAAAAAGATCTTTTCCGATTTTTATGTTTTATAGTATATATTGTCAAAATCCCTAGTAACCATCCTCCTGCTAAGGCAAGAAGGTAAAAATACTTTTCAGGAACTCTACGCTGATTATAGATTGCATATCGTTTATCCAATGATAGTAAAATCAGCGAAATTAGGTTGAGAATAACAACTATTGATAGAAGCATTTAGTTTATAAAGTAATTGTATGCTTCTGATGATAAACGAGCTACCAAATCACAAGCTACTCCATGGCCTGCTCTACCATCTGCCAAACTAGTTGGAACATTTTCAGTAAAAACAGTCAAAATAAACAAAGGGGAATCCTCTAAAAATATTATCCCAGCATCATTATAATTTCTAGCTCCTGTACCTGTTTTATGAGCAACTTTTGTGCCTTTAGGAAGTAGAGCTGGTAGTTTATTATTTAGTTTTTGATTTAGTAAGATATCTAAAGCAATCTGGCATAATTCTTTGGAAGAACCAAGTTTATTTGCGACTTTTTCATCATTTGTACCCAGTAAAATTAATTCTAATATTAATCCAACATCGTTTGGTGTGGTACTATTCGTGTAATCTAAAGAATGGTCTATGGGTAAATCTAATGGAGGTAATTTGTGTCGATGAGTTGTACCAATCATACCAATGGATTGAGAAAATTCATTAATACTATCCAAACCTAACAAATTTGCAACAATACCCGTCGATGTATTATCACTTACAATAATCATCATAGTTAATACATCATAAAGTTGTACAGTAAAACCAGGACGAAGATATTGAAAGCAACCAGATGAATTCCCGACATATTGATTCGTTTCATCGATACGTATAGGTTGATCTAGTGAGAGTTTCCCTTCATATATCCATTTCATAGCATTCATTAATATAGCAATTTTCCTTGTGCTTGCGGAAGGAACCACAACATCACCATAATAATTAGCACTTTCATTAGTTTGTAAGTTTTTTAGATACCATCCACTTTGAAATGG
>CAYOMB010000035.1:0-1966 GCA_964404955.1 uncultured Dehalococcoidia bacterium | reverse complement strand
GGACTCTCACTTAATCTAGGTGGTTTAACTAAATCAGAATCAATTTGTGTAAGATTAGCAATATCAAATTCATTAACATCTTCAGGATACTCTGCAGCAGTTGTATTCATTGCTTCTACAATATTTTCATTAACTATATTCACGACAAATTCACCATTTTGCTCAATATTAGATAAACTATCTTTCAATTTTCCATCTGAAGTAAATTTTGAAGAAGAGAAAATAATTAACGGTGGATCATAAGATACTGCATTGAAAAAAGAATACGGGGATAGATTTACATTTCCTGAATTTGAAATAGTTGAAACAAAAGCAATCGGGCGAGGTACTACAACTCCAGTTAATACACGATTAAAACCTTCAAACGTTTTTGGATTTATTTTCAATTTTCTACTCTCCTGTCAAAATTATTTAATATGAGGCATAACTTTCGAAGCAAATGTTTCCAAAAGTTGCAAACCTGAATTTAGACTCATACCAGGATACATCATACGAAAAATACCATATTCCATACCAAGTTCTTTATATTTTAGTAAGTCTTGAACACAATCTTCTGGGTTTCCAATAACAAATCTATCTTTGGCAAGTTCTACAAATTCATCACTAAACTCGTCGTCCTCAGGCAATGCTTTATCTTGCCCCCACTGAGAGTAAGCTTCATATTTCCCACCCAAAAATTTATTAGCTTCTGTAAATGCAGTTTTTCGATCGTCATGAACAAATACTTCTCTCATTATAGGCAGTTTTTTAGGAGCCCCAGAATCTGCATTTTCAGCAGTCTCATGATAAAGTTCAATTTGCCTCTTGATTGTTCCATATCCAGCATGAGGATTTACATACCATGAATAACCTCTTCGAGCAGCTCTCTTTATAGCATTGTCATGATTCGCTGCAATCCAAATAGGTGGGTGTGGTTTTTGAATCGGTTTTAACATAGCTTCTACATCATTAAGTTGAAAAAATTTACCATCATAGGTAACTTTGCCCTGAGTCCACAATTTTTGTGCTATATCTAAACATTCTAAAAATCTTGCAACTCGCTTTTTAGGGTCTATTCCAAATGAATCATATTCTTGGTCACGATACCCTAACGCACATCCTAAATGAAACTTGCCACCAGTTAATACATCAATAGTTGCTACTCTTTCTGCTAAATCTACAGGTTGATGTAATGGAATAACAAGCGTGCCAATTATACCCATACCTTCGATTTCTGCCGATAGTCTTGAAAGTAAGGGTATAGTTTGTAATTGTTGATATGGGTGAGTTAAATAATGTTGACCTTGATACACTAAATCAAACCCTAATTCTTGAGCTTTTTTAGCATAAGTAACAATATTTTTAAAATTTTGAATCATATCTGTACCTACAGGTTGTTGGCACATACCACTTAAAGAAACTCCTAATTTCATATTTTCCTCTTAATCTTTATTGAATATTGTACGTATTATAGTAATTAATGTAAGAAATGCTAATACACATTATCTTCCTATATTAGTTATAATGTACTAATTTGACGAAACAAAAGTTTAACTCGATTAAACTAACTGGAGGACTAAATGAACCTTGCTAAAAGAATGGAACGACTAGGTACTGAAACTGCTTTTGAAGTTTTGGCAAAAGCTAGAAAATTAGAACAAGAAGGTAAGCATATAGTTCATTTGGAAATAGGTGAACCTGATTTTGAAACTGCTGACCATATAAAAAATGCAGCTATTGAAGCTTTGAATGGGGGGTTTACTCATTATGTTCCATCTGCAGGGATATTAGAAGTTCGTGAAAGTATTTCAAAAAATATTTATAATACAAGGCAGGTTAATTTTAACCCAGAGCAAATTATTATTACTCCCGGTGCAAAACCCATCATGTTTTTTACAATTCTTGCATTAGCAGAACCTAATTTTGAAGTAGTATTTCCAGATCCTGGATTCCCTATTTATGAATCAATGATAAATTTTTGTGGTGG
>CAYOMB010000034.1:0-10575 GCA_964404955.1 uncultured Dehalococcoidia bacterium | reverse complement strand
TACAAATTGAAGTGATCTAATTCGAAAATATCGAGGAGGGCTTTGTGCTAAAACCAGATTACAAATCAAATATAATATTATCTGAAACTGAATATGACACTGTTGGTAAAAGAGTCAAGAGATACGATGCCACAGATAAAGTTACTGGGGCTGCTAATTATTCAGGAGATGTACATCCTGCTGGATATATCCATGGGAAAATTCTTAGAAGTCCTCACGCTCACGCTAAAATTATAAAAATCGACACCACCAAGGCATTAAAATTACCTGGAGTTGTTGCAGTAGTAACATCTGACGACTTCCCAAACCTTAATGGATTAGCTGTTGACTTAGGTGAAGGTGCAATGCAGAATCCTATGTTTTTAAGTAACTTTTGTATAGCAAAAGATAAAGTGCTATTCAAAGGGCATGCAGTTGCAGGAGTTTCCGCAACTTCTAAATTGATTGCAGAACAAGCTTTAGAATTAATCGACGTTCAATATGAGGTCCTGAAACCAGTTATGCGTCCGGAAGAAGCAATTAAATCAGATGCACCAATACTACATGACAGACTTGTAACGATAAATTCTACTACAATTCGTGCAGGTGGTGTGAGTGCAGAAGAGCTTCCAAAAGATAAACAAACAAACCTTGCAAATAAATTTGAATTTGCACTTGGTGATATTGAATCTGGATTTAAAGATGCTGACGTAATTGTTGAAAAAGAAACAAAAACTGAAGCAGTACATCAGGGATATATAGAACCTCAAACAAGTACCGTTAGATGGGGGTCAGATGGATATCTAACGATGTGGACAAGCAGTCAAGGCCATTTTGCTATGCGAGATTTAACTGCAATGTTATTAGGTATTCCTCAATCAAAAATTAAATCTATTCAGATGGAGATTGGTGGGGGATTTGGAGGTAAAACAATAGTATATTCAGAACCTATTGCAGCTATGCTTTCTAAAAAATCTGGAGGTTCTCCTGTAAAAATAACTTTAAACCGTACTGAAGTTTTTGAAGGTACGGGGCCAACTTCCGCTACTAATGTCAAAATAAAATTAGGTGCTAAGTCTAATGGTAAAATTACAGCAGTACAGGCAAAACTATACTATGGATCAGGCGCTTTTCCTGGATCTCCTGTATTACCTGGAGCTCGATGTATGACTGCTCCATATGACATACCTAATGCACACATAGAAGGTTATGATATTTGTACAAATCTCCCCAAATCTACAGCATATAGGGCACCTGGTTCCCCTACAGCATCTTTTGCAATGGAGGTTGCCGTTGATGAACTAGCGGAAAAACTTGGTATTGAACCATTAGAATTTCGAGCAATGAATGGATCTAAGGAAGGTACAAGGCAAGCTTCTGGACCAGTATTTGGTAAAATTGGTTTTCTAGAAACATTACAAGCTGCTAAAGAACATGAACATTATAAAAGCAAACTTGAAGGCCCATATAGAGGTAGAGGTATTGCTTCAGGATTTTGGTTTAATGGAAGTGGACCATCAAGTGCAATAGCTAGTGTCACAGCTGATGGAACTATCAATTTAGTCGAAGGTTCTCCAGATATCGGGGGATCTCGAACAGCTGTTTCAATGCAACTTGCTGAAGTGCTGGGTATTGATTCCTCTAGTATCAAACCATCGATTGGAGATACCGATACCATTGGTTTTACTTCTGTTACTGGAGGTAGTGGTGTTGCTTTTAAAACAGGAATCGCATGCTATGAAGCAGGATTAGATATAAAAAGACAAATGGTTGAACGCGCAGCTAAAATATGGGATGTAGAAACAAGTGATGTAGAGTATGAAAATGGGGAAATCAAACATAGTTCTGATTCTCAGCTTAGAATGACATTTAAAGAAATGGCTGGAAAACTAAACGCCACTGGTGGACCAATCATCGGGCGTGCAACAGTAAGTCCTGGTTCGCCTGGTAATGCTTTTGCAACACATATTGTAGATGTCGAAGTCGATCCAGACACGGGTAAAGTTACTATTTTACGATATACATCTATACAAGATGCCGGAAAAGCAATTCATCCAACATATGTCGAAGGACAAATGCAAGGTGGAGTGGCACAAGGAATTGGTTGGGCATTAAATGAAGAATATTTTTACAATGATGAAGGCAAGATGATGAATGCAAGCTTTCTCGACTACAGAATGCCAACAGCTTTAGATTTACCTATGCTTGACACAGTAATCGTAGAAGTTGCAAATCCAAGTCATCCATATGGGGTTCGAGGCGTAGGTGAAGTATGTATTGTCCCACCTCTCGCAGCACTTTCGAATGCAATTAAACAAGCTATTGGCACTAGGTTAACCCAATTACCAATGAACCCTGCAAGAGTACTTGAAGCAATCGATAATAACAAATAAGTTATATTAACTATGGCAAGTGTTTGGTTTAATCAAGAAATGCGAGAAACAACTGGATTTACAGGTACTGTTGAAGTTGAGGGTAAAAATATAAGAACAGTTATTGCTAATCTTGAAATCCAGTTTCCTGGTATTTCTGAAGTTTTAATATATGAAGATGATATTATGCCTGGACTCTCAGTTATTATTGATGGAAATATTGGAAGTATTGGTGTTCTAGAAAAAGTAAATGAAAACAGTGAAGTTCACTTCTTACCTGCACTAGGTGGTGGATAAATACTCATCTACTATTGAGTAATGTTGATTCCAATTAGATATCTTCTCAAATTCTAAAGCAAACTTAAATATTGTATTTTCATCATAGTGATTTCCAACTATTTGGCACCCCATAGGCAACCCAAGTGAATCAAATCCAATCGGAACAATGAGTGATGGCAGTCCTGTAATATTAAATATACTGGTAAAGCTTCTACGTAATGCATTTCGAATTGGGTCTTCCGAAGGATTAGAATCATCTAATTTAGGTGCAGCCATAAAATTTGCAGGAGCGATAATTACATCACATTGATTAAAAAAAGATTTTATTTTCTCAGTAAATAATCGTTTTTGTCTTTGAGCGTTCACATATTGATGCCCCATAACATGCAATCCTGCCTCTAAGCGCCTTCGTGGATGATTCCCATATGAGTCAATATTTTCTTCCATATTAGTATAATGATAAGCTGCCGATTCTGGTCCAACTATAATGTCGTAGAGAATTGGACCTTGTTGAGCCTCAGACTTACTTAATTGATCTAAACCAATTTCAATAATATTAACTCCTAGAGATTTAAATGAATCTAAGACTCTTTGTATATTTATTTCAACATCTTTACTTAATATATCTTCAGTAAATGCAGTAAAAATCCCTACGGTTTTACCATGTAAATCGAAATTTTCATTTATGTCTATATCAATAGGATCCATAGATACGGAATACGGATCAGTTTCATCAAATCCTTCAATTGCGTTCAGCAATAAGATGCAATCCTTAACAGTGCGAGTCATCGGACCTACATGGTCTAATGACCAACTCAAAGGAATAACTCCATGTCGACTAACACGTCCAAATGTGGGCTTTAATCCGACTATTCCAGAATTATGTGCTGGTCCTCTTACAGAACCACCTGTATCAGTACCTAAGGCGCAAGTCACTAAACCAGCAGCTACTGCGGCACCAGACCCACTACTTGAACCACCTGGAAAATGCTCTAGATTCCAAGGATTATATGTAGATCCAAAATATTCATTAGTCATCGTCCCGCCCATAGCGAATTCTAATAAAGCGGTTTTGCCCAATATTATCGCGTTTGTTTCTTTGAGTTTTGATGTTACAGTAGCATCATATTCTGCTATATAATCCTTTAATACTTTGGAACCAGCTGTTGTTAGTTGATTTTTTGTATAGATAAGGTCTTTTAATCCAACGGGAATACCTTGTAAAGGGCTTACAATTTCTTTATTCAAAAAAAGTTTTTCTATTCTCTTAGCTTCTTTTATACTTTCTTGAGAAAAGACTGAAATAAAGGAATTAATTTTTGAATCATATTTGTCTATTCTATCTAAAAATGTTTGGACAACTTCAACAGGGGATACTTCTAAATTCTTCATCAGGTTAGATAGTTGCTGAATATCCATATATGCAAAATTATTATTACTCATCTTAAATACCATTATTTCATTTATTTAAACTCAAACCATGATAGCATAAAACCTTGCTAACAAAGTAGCTTACTGGTATCATTATTAGCTATTGTAACTCAATTATTATTAATATTTATTAATGTCAAATAGATCGTTAAAGAGAGGATGCCAAATTGAGCAAAATCAAAGTAGCTATTGTCGGAGTAGGTAATTGTGCCTCTTCTTTTGTTCAAGGTATACATAAATACCGAGAAGCTGATGAAAATGAATTTATTCCTGGGCTAATGCACCCAGTGTTAGGAGACTATCATATCGGAGACATTGAAGTTGTTGCAGCATTTGATGTGGATAAGGATAAAGTAGGAAAAGATTTATCTGACGCGATATTTTCAGGAATGAATAATACTGTTGCTTTTCACGATGTTCCGAAAACTGGGGTAACCGTTGAAAGAGGAATGACACACGACGGTATTGGTAAATATCTCTCCGAAGTTATAGAAAAAGCCCCAGACCCTGAAGATTCTATGCCATCTATAGCAAGTATTTTAGAAGAACGTGAAGTTGATGTATTAATTAATTATCTTCCTGTTGGATCTGAGCAAGCAACAAAATGGTATATGGAACAAGCACTTTCTGCAAAAGTTGGTGTGGTAAATTGTATTCCAGTATTTATTGCAAGAGAACCGTACTGGCAAAGACGTTTTCAAGATGCAGGTGTACCTATTGTTGGAGATGATATTAAATCTCAAGTAGGTGCTACTATTACACATCGAGTGCTAACTAATCTATTCAAGGATCGTGGTGTTCGAGTTGATAGAACGTATCAATTGAACTTTGGTGGCAATACTGATTTTATGAATATGCTTGAAAGAGAACGTTTAGAATCTAAGAAAGAGTCTAAAACCAATGCAGTTACATCACAGCTTCCTTATGATGTAGGCAAAGATAACGTTCATGTTGGCCCAAGTGATTATGTGCCATGGCTCGAAGATAGGAAATGGTGCCATATCAGAATAGAAGGAACTACCTTTGGTAATGTCCCATTAAATTTAGAATTAAAATTAGAGGTATGGGATAGCCCTAATTCGGCAGGTGTTGTTGTTGATGCTGTTAGATGTTGTAAAATTGCTTTAGACCGTGATGTTAGTGGATCACTAACTGGACCATCTTCATATTTTATGAAATCACCACCAATACAATATACCGATGATGAAGCACATCAAATGGTTGAGGACTTTATAAAGCCTGTGGAATAATTACACGTATGAAAATCGCGCAAGTATCCCCTTATGATTTAAATTATCCCGGGGGTGTTGTTTCACACATTTTTCAACTGGGGGAACAGTTGATACGTCGTGGCCATGACGTGAAATATTTAGGGCCAATAAATAGTCCTAGTCTTAATTATTCAAATCAAATAATACCAATGGGGAATTCTATTCCAATTCCTGTTGCGGGGTCTGTAGCTCGAATATCTTTAAACTTTTGGGGAACGAGGAAAATTAAAACAATACTCGAAAAAGAAAAATTCGATATTATACACCTACATGAACCTTTCATGCCCTCATTACCTTTGAAAATACTTTCTCATTCAAACTCAATAAATATTGGAACTTTTCACGCTTATAGTGATAAGGATTACGCGTACAAATTCACTAAATGGTATTTAACTAAATTTATGAACAGACTCGATGGTAAAATTACCGTTTCAGCATCTGCAAAAGAATATGTCCAAAAACACTTTTCAGGAGATTTTACCGTCATACCCAATGGAATCGATTTAGACTTTCTTTCCCAAAAAACTGAACCTTTGAATCAATATATGGACAATAAATTTAATATATTATTTCTCGGGAGATTAGAAAAACGAAAAGGTTTACAATACCTTTTAAAAGCCTATATAGAACTTAAAAAAAAATATGATATTCGATTAATAGTTATAGGTCCTGGAAATCTTGATAAACAAAGTATGAAATTAATTAAATCAATAAATTCTGCTGATATTGTTTGTACAGGAGCTATCACTGATCAGTACGAAAAGCGTATGTACTATCAGACCGCAGATTTATTTTGTGCTCCAAATACTGGGAATGAAAGTTTTGGTATAGTCCTTGCAGAAGCAATGGCATGCGGAATCCCCGTTGTAGCGTCTAATATAAATGGTTTTAAAAATGTTATTGAACATGGTAAAAATGGTTTTTTATTTGAACCTAATTCTGTATCATCTATATATAATTATATTGAACTTCTGATTACGAATAATGACTTAAGAAATACTATTGCAGAAAATGGACAATTGAAAGTCAAAGAATTTAATTGGAATAAACTTGTTGATAAAATATTAGACTGCTATGAAAAGGCAAAAAATGGATTATAGAAATTATATACGTAACAATATACTCGATAAAATTGAAACACCTATCGTGACTTCTTTACACAAATTGAAAATTTCGCCAAATTTACTTTCAGTATTTGGTCTGATTTTGGGTATTATTGCAGCGGTATTTATAGCATTAGATGATCTAATTTTTGCAGCTCTATTTTTATTAATTGGAGCAATAGCAGACTTATTTGACGGATCTTTAGCAAGAAAATTTAATAAGGAAACAGTTTTTGGAGCATTTTTAGACTCTGTTATAGACCGAATTCAAGAATTAAGTATATTTATTGGGGCAACCTATTTACTAATTAGTAAAGAAAATTATGAATGGGCTATTTTACCTGTCTTAACATTAGGTTTATCGTTTCTTGTAAGTTATTCTCGAGCTAGGGGAGAAGGCTTGGGTATACAAACGAAAGATAGCGGAATAGTTACTAGACCCGAAAGATTACTAATTTTAATAATTGGTTTAATAACAGATCAATTTATTATTGCCATGGTGATTGTTAGTTTGACATCTTTAATTTCATTTATACAAAGAGTCCGAGCTATAAGCAAATAATCATAATACCTATAAATGATCATTAAGAGTCTTTAATTCATTTATTACAAATTGATATAAAGAGTTTTGTTGACTCTCGTCACGATCAATAAGAATCGCTTTAATATCTAAAGCAATAGCCCCTGCTATATCTGAGTCATAAGAATCTCCTACATGGATAACTTCATTAACCTTAGATTCTGATACCTTTAATGCAGCTTTAAAAATTTCTGGACTAGGCTTTCCTATCCCTACTTCTTCAGAGGTTATAATATAGGATAAGTATTTCGATATTTCTAATTGGTCACAAATTTCATATAAACTTTTACCCATATTTGTAATAATGCCTAATTTGTAATTTTGAGTATTCAAATCTTTAAAAACCGGTATCACATCATCATATAATTTGAAACCATATGGAATCTGTTGTACAGCTCGCCAAATATTACCAGCAGTTACTAAATCTACTTTAAAACCTGCATGATCTAATATCAACGATTCATATTCAGCGAAAAATTTGGTGCGTTCATCAGAGTCCATTAATGATAATGGTTTAACACTTGAATTAACTTTTTCCATATATGAATCTGCAAATTTGTAACCATATTTAATTTGTTCAGAATTCAAATTTAAACCAAATTGACTTAAAGCCTGTATTTGGATTTCTTCTCTATCTGGATGAAATTTAGCTAACGTGCCAAAAAAATCAAAAAATATTGTTTTTATCACTAAATGTACCTTGTAAGCATTGAGTTATATGAAATACATTATTACATATAATCTAATTAATGACAGTAACGGATGGGTGTATGGAGAATGTTAAAATTCTAGATGGTGGAACTGGTACAGAAATAAAACGAAGAGGATATAATGTGCCTTCGCACATAGAATCTATATGGTCAGCTCAAGCGCTAATAGATAATCCAGATATAGTTGAGAATATTCATTATGATTACATTTGTGCTGGGGCAGATTATATAATTATAAATAATTATGCGTTAACTCAACCTATTTTATCGAGAGCAAATATAGAAATAAAGCTAGAAGAATTGACACTTCTTGCAATTGATGTCGCTCAAAAAGCTAAAAAGCGATCTGGGAAAAATGTCAAAATTATTGGATCTTTACCGCCTCTCGAAACCAGCTATAGAGTCGATCTAATTTTGGAAGAAGAGCTTATGGCTAAATATTATCAAGAAATTTCATCTATATTAAAAAATAAAGTCGATATTATTATTTGCGAAACTATGGCTAGTACTATTGAGGCAAAAACTGCTTTACATGCAGCACTTAACACTGGAACTGAGACATGGATAAGTTGGACTTTGCAAGGTACTAGATACAACACCCTGCCCAGTGGAGAAAGTTTGGAAGATGCTTTTAATGCTATCTCGTCTTTACAACCTGAAGCATATTTAGTTAATTGTGGGGGGGCTAATCTGATAACCGAAGCCATTAGTACTCTAAGTAATTTAACTAATAAAACAATCGGGGGATATGCTAATTCTGTTTTTGTTAATACCAATAGCAATAAAACAAAATTAGATTTAGACCCAGAAAGTTCACAAAAGAAATCGCATGAAACAATTGATGAAGAAACCTATGCTTTAGAGGTTTCTAAATGGATTAGTAATGGAGCGTCAATAGTTGGAGGATGTTGCAGTACAACTCCTCAACATATCAAACTAATAAAGAAACTATTAAAATAAATGTATGATTCTTATGAAAAATATGCGTAATTTATAATTTCATGCTATAATCTTGCTTCAATATAAATTGGGTGAAAAGGATATATGCATTGAAACAATATGAATTAGTAATTGTTATTAGTCCTGAGATAGATCAGGAAAATTCAGATAAAATTATTGATAATTTATCTAATTTAATTACATCTAATGATGGAACCATAGAAGACTTAGATAGATGGGGAATTAGAAAACTCGCCTACCCTATTAATAAGTTTCGCGAAGGTAATTATATTTCCTCTTTAGTAAATATAGATCCTTCAAAAGTAACAACAATTGAAGGTAGTATACGAAGTAATGAAGACATATTAAGACATCTATTTACCGTGAAAGATTGATGAACTTGATTGTATTGTTGAGGAGGCCAAAATGGTAGGTTTCAATAAAATTATGGTAATAGGAAATATCGGTACTGAACCTGAAATGAGGTACACACCGAGTGGAAGTCCTGTTACTTCATTTAGAGTAGCCACAAGCCGGTCATACACATCTAATGATGGAGAAAGACATCAAGAAACTGAATGGTTTACAGTAGTTGCATGGAATGCACTAGCAGAGCAATGTAATCAATATCTTGCCAAGGGGCGAAGAACCTTTGTAGAAGGAAGATTAAAAAGCAGGCAGTGGGATGGGCAAGATGGCCAGACTCGCTATAGAAATGAAATAATTGCAAGCAGAGTACTCTTTCTTGATAGAAACCCCTCTCAATCTTCAGAAAATGAACCATCTTCCTTTGATGGAAACGATCAAAATAATTATAAGTTTACGGATGCGCCATCTGACAAACCCGTTGAAACTGACGACCTACCTTTTTAATTTTTTTACCTAGGAGAATAAAAAAAATGACTACACAAAACAGATCTCGTCCAAACAATAGAAGACGATCAAATAATCGTTACAACAGTCGTATAAAAATCTGCCAACCTTGTTTTGAAAGAAAAGGCAGACCTTTATCAAGTGTTATTACTTATAAAGATGCTACAGTTCTACAAAGGTATATATCAGATAGAGGGAAAATAGAACCTCGAAGAAAAACAGGTACATGCCTAAAATGCCAAACTTACTTAACAAGAGAAATCAAAAAAGCTCGTGAAATCGCATTGCTTCCTTTTGCTGCTGAGCACGTATTACTGAACCCTATTGATAGACGTTCATATAACAATAGAAATTATTCAAACAGATCTTAATACAAAATGGCGAACATTAGTAATGAATCTAAAAACCGAATGACTGTACGTGAACAACATCGGTTAACACAAAAAGAATCAAACAAACGGACTCTTCCTATAATTATATTTACAATAATATTATTGATGATTGTAATATTAATTCCAGGTATAGGTTATTATTGGACATATGTAATGCCGGAAAATAAAGTTGTAATTTCAGTAGGTGAAACAGAAATACAACTTAGAGACCTTCTAAAACGAACTAAAGCAAATGCTGCAGCTGAGGCTGCCTATGGCTCTGAAGTAAAATTATCTCTACTACCTTTTGAGACTTTGAATGCTATGACTGACCATGAACTTTTACGTCAAACTACTCCTACTATTAATTTATACGTATCAAGTGATGAAATAGATGAAGAAATAAGAAATGTTCATTACCCAAACACCTTAACTGGTGATCAATCTGATAAAGATGCTCTAAATAGGGAATTTCTTGAAACATATCAAAGTTATTTGAATCTTACAAAATACTCTGATAAAGAATATCGAGATTTAATTCAAATGGGCCTATTGAGAACTAAACTTACTGAACATTTAGGAGAAAGAATTCCTACAATTGCCAATTCTGTTAACCTAAAATATATAAAATTTGCTGAACTAACTTTGGCAGAACAGGCATACGAAC
>CAYOMB010000033.1:0-10656 GCA_964404955.1 uncultured Dehalococcoidia bacterium | reverse complement strand
AGATAGGCTTAAGACATGAATTGGATACAATAAATGTAATGAATCCTGATGGCACTTTAAATGAATTTTCTGGCAAATATGAAGGTAAAGATCGAATGGTAGTAAGGGAAGAATCTGTTATTGAACTTCAATCACTAAACCTTCTTGAAAAAATCGAACCAATTGTTCATTCCATCGGTCGTTGTGATAGATGTGACACTATTGTAGAACCATTGATTAGTAAACAGTGGTTTCTTGAAATGCAACCATTAGCGGAACCTGCCATACAAGCTGTGAATAATGGAGATATAAAAATAATACCTGAGCGTTTTTCTAAAATATATCTCAATTGGATGAATAACATAAGAGATTGGTGCATAAGTAGGCAATTATGGTGGGGGCATAGGATCCCTGTTTGGTATTGTAATCTTTGTGATGACATGACAGCATCAATTACAGACCCAGAAATATGTTCTAGTTGCAAATCAAAAGACATTTATCAAGATTCTGATGTTTTAGATACATGGTTTAGTTCTGGTTTATGGACTCATTCTACTTTGGGATGGCCTAATACTACCAAAGACCTAAATAAATATTATCCTACAAGTGTTATGGAGACAGGATATGATATTTTGTTTTTTTGGGTTGCTAGAATGATTATGTTTGGTATAGAAAATATGGGTGTATCGCCTTTTCATACTATCTACCTACATGGGTTGTTGAGAGATGAAACTGGAGCTAAAATGAGTAAAAGCAAAGGTAATGTGCTGGATCCATTAGATGCAATTCAACAATACGGTGCAGATGCTTTGCGTTTTGCTTTAACTACTGGTTCTACTCCAGGTAATGACGTCAGAATAAGTGAAAATAAATTAGAATCTGGTAGGAATTTCTGTAATAAATTATGGAATTCTTGTCGATTTATTAATTTTTTATATTCTAAGACTGACACAAAAACAAATTTAGAAATTGATGAACGAAAACTCAATATTGAAGATATTTGGATTCTATCTAGGCTAAATATCTTAATACAAGACGTTAATAAATTGTTAGAAGATTATCAATTGGGAGAAGCTGAACGAATTCTTCACGATTATATTTGGAGTGATTTCTGTGATTGGTATATTGAAATGGCTAAGGTTCGCTTTGCAGAAGGCGATGAAGAAGTTGTTTCAATATTAATTTATATCATGGATATCTTATTAAGGCTACTTCATCCATTTATGCCATTTATTACTGAAGAATTATGGCATCGTATCCACTCTATGAAACCATCTAATACTAATATCCAAAGTATTATGATATCTGAATACCCAAAATCTTCTATTAAGATAATCGGAGACGATTCAAAGATTAATATAATAATCGAATTAATTCGTGGCATACGTAATGTTAGGTCGGAATTCAATATACAAGGAAATGAAGATTTAAATATTTATCTCAGTACAACTAATCCTAATTCACTTGAAATAATTGATTTAGAAAAAAGTTTTATAAAAAACTCAACAAAAATCAACGATATTTTATTTACACAAGTTGAAGACAACGACTTATCTAAATCAGCAAAATTTGTTGTAGCTGACATAATTGTTACAATACCTCTTACTGGATTAATAGATATGGAAAAAGAGATCGATAGATTAGAAAAAGAACTTTTAGAAGTAGATAGCAACATCAATAGATTACAAAATCTTCTTAAGAGTGAAAATTTCGTAAATAAAGCTCCTGAAGAGGTTGTTGAATCCGAGCAGGAACGATTAAGTCAATCTCAAGAAAGAAAATATCAACTTGAGGAAATTATTAAATCAATTACTTAACTAAATTAGTATCCTTTAAATTCCGGATTCCTTTTTTCAGCGAATGCCTTTGGCCCCTCTTTAGCATCTTCTGTATATTTAGTCAGAGTACTAAGAGAATTAGCAAACTGAACAGCATTGGGTAAGTCCATTGAAAGACCTCGTATAACTGCTTCTTTTAACGATCTAACGGCAACTGGTGCTAATTGAGATATTTGGTGTGCTAATTCAATAGCTCTTGATTTTGTTTTGGTTAAAGGAACTACTTCATTTACTAATCCATAGTGTAAAGCTTCATCAGCATTAATAACTTTCCCAGTTAAAAGCCATTCCATCGCTTTTGCATATGAAACTTGTCTGGGTAAGTTAGCTATAGCTGGTCCAGCGCCGCTAAAACCTCGTAATATTTCAGCATAACAAAAAGTAGAAGTTTCAGAGGCTATTCTTATATCGGTTGTTTGGCAGAGAATGTTGACACCATCAGCATAACAATACCCGTTAACTGCTGCAATAACTGGTTTGAAAAATGTGTCATGATAGCCACTAGCAACACCTGAAATGTGTGGGGGTGACCAAAAGTTGTGACTTACAGATTGTTCATTATTCTTAGACATAGCTACTAGGTCTGCTCCTGCAGTAAAGGACTTATCTCCTGCTCCAGTCAAAACTACGGCTCTTATGCTATTATCAGTACGAACACTTTCGAAAGCTTCTGCAATAGCTCTTCTCATCTCTTCATTAATTGCATTATGTTTTTCTGGTCTATTTAAAGTTATTACTGCAACATGATTATCAATTTCTACTAATACTGTATGACTCATAACTCACTCCTTTTATAATTGTAATTTAATCTACCAGAACTTATTATGATGTAAATACATATAAGAGGTTTTTGTTATGAGAGATAATTTTGTTCTAGAAAATATGAAAAATGGCATACCTAGTTTAGGAATCTCACTTACTTTTCCATCTACACATATGTTAGAAATGTGTGCATTTGCTGGTTTTGATTGGGCTTTAATAGATTGTGAGCATGGTAGCATGTCTAATGAGTCTGTAGAATCTTTAGTAATTGCTTCAGAAGCATCAAATATAGTACCAATATTGAGACCATCTACTGCTTTTAGTACTAACCTTGGCCCATTGCTCGATAGGGGTGTTATGGGTGTTCAATATCCCCATATTAGTACATTAGATGAAGCAAATAAAATTATTGAACAAACAAAATACCCACCTAAAGGCTTTAGAGGAATTGGATCTTCTGCTTTACGTATATCAAAATATGATATTGGGGTTTCGCGATCAGAATATATGAAATGGGCTAATTCGAATATCCTTATTTGTATTCAAATAGAAGATAAAATTGGTTTAGATAATATTGAAAAATTATCACAAATAGATGATATAGATGTAATTTTTGTAGGTCCTACAGATTTATCTATTTCTCTTGGTTATATGGAAAGAAATGAAGAATTTGATAAATTATTAATCGACACATTAGAAAATATCGTAAAATTAGGAAAAATTGCTGGTTGTGCTGGCACCCCTAATTGGCTTAATGAATACCGTGATATAGGAGTTAATTATCTATATACCCATATTCCTTCACTTATAAACTCTGCCACAAAAGACATGGTAACCAAAAACAATAAGTAGTGCTCATACTTGTATTTTATTTAAAAAAGTTTTAGCACCATCTTTTAACCAAGTATCAAATGAAGTCATAAGAAATTTAGCACCTAATTCAACATATTTCTGAACATTTTCGTCAGTGACAAGAGTTCCTGCGATTTTGTTATGACTAACAATTTTATTTATTGCTTTATCAATTGTTGATTGAACTTGTGGATGCGATATATTTCCCAAGTGGCCTAAACTTTGCGCAAGATCGCCTGGAGCTACGCTAAATACATCTATATTGTCCACCGACAAAATTGCATCGAGATTATTTATTGCTTCAATATCTTCAATTAAAACCACAACAAGTGTTTCATTGTTTGCTTTTTCAAAATAATTAATTACACCGATTCCTTGCCTGCTTACAAAATTACCTCTTTTGCCAAGTGGAGCAAATTTAGCACCTTCTACGACACTTTCTGCATCTTGCTTAGTATCTACATGAGGTACAACAATTCCTTGTGCACCTACATCAAAAGTCCTGTATATAAGTCCTTGTTCTTTATAGTTAACTCTAACTATTGATGTCATTCCATATAAATCAGCAGCTCTAGTTAAATTTGGTATATCTTTAAAATCGATAGCACCATGTTCTGTTTCGATCCATATCCCATCAAATCCTAATTGACTTACAAATTCCACCATATCTGGGCTAAAGGCAACTGGTGACATGAGAACAGTCGTTAATTCACCATTGGCAAGTTTCCTTTTGATTTTATTTGGACGTAATTCGATCATGTTTTATCCTCCTTCATTTTTATCAAAATCTATTAATATGCTTAGATATTTAATTGAATGATTTTGATAGATATCTTTTTGTAATGTTTTAACACTGTTATATAAACCCTTTTCAGTATCAAAATATCCTGTATTACTTAATGTATAGTTATCTAAAAGCTTATATATTTTATTTCCATTTATCCAATACATTTGTATTGTAATATCTACTGCAGGAGGTTCATAGATTACAAAGTAGGAATCTTTATTGATATTTTCTTGATAAGAAGTTTCATTTTGATATAGGGTCCAGCCATGGTCTCCTATAGTGGTTTTTAAATGTTCATAGGCTAAAAAGCTTGTTAAATTGTTGTCAAATTCAAGAATATCTATATATGAACATATATGGCTACCGTCAATATTAACATCTGGATATTTGCCAAAAGTTATCATTGGATATTTATTGAAGGGCTCATACTGTAAATATAATTCTCTTGATGGCTCAGCAGACTCTAATTCATGAATGACAACATTATGTTCTTTATTTATAGTTTTACACCACTTGGTTTGATTACTAATTACGGAGTTATTTAATAAATTAAAATCTTCAATACTTTCAAAATAACTTTCACACAAGTTGGTATTAAATTTACAAAGTTTATCTTTTTTGTTTAATGAAAGATTTGTTTCAACTGGTGTAGGTGTTACTGTAGGGATACTTGCTTGGTCACCCTCGAGGTAATAATCCAAATCCTGCTCTTCAGAACAAGCAATTACAATTAATAATAATGATATAAGTAAAAATCTCACGATATGATATATTCCTTATTTAAAGTTTGAGTTTTATGGATTTCATTAAACTTTTTTAAACCTTTTGCAGTGTCACTCGCTATTCTAGAGCTATCTTTTGTATTTATCCTTAGTTTAAATAACCAGTATGTAAACTCTTTTAGCTCTGTAACTTCTCGGGTATCTCGGGTTTCTCCATAGTTAAGTTTTTGAAATTGATTTATTAATGTCTTTTCGGAATATCCATAAATTTTTTTATATGCTTCAGATGTGACATTTGCATAATTTGTTCGACCATTGGAATATCTTTCTTTTTGAATTTCTTCTTCTACAGCATATAAAAGACATTCTTCAGTGATAATGCCATAGAAATAATTTAAATGGCCTGTATATTTATCAAAACCTATAGCCTGTTTAAAAGAGTTTGAAGTATATCCATTAGGGATAATATTGTTGAATAGTAATTCATGAGCATCTTTAGCAGGAATTAGATCCCGTGATACATTAATTATTCTGTTTGCCAGCATTTTCCAATCAAATGCTTCTTTTTGCAGTAGATATTTGTAAGTAAATTTCCCAACAAGTTCTTCAGGAATGTTCCAATATTTAATTACATTTAGTAATTCTTTGATCCAATCATTACCGTTTATGACAGATTGCTGAAATATACCGATCAAATCTCGATTCTCAATTTTTTCGCTTGATTTATTCATAGGATTATCGCACTGAATATCTTTTTTAGTTTCCATGACACCTTTTATATTTTTTTCCACTTCCACACGGACATTGATCATTTCTTCCTATACGCGAACTTGTAATTCCAGTTGTATTGCTGCTTGAATTAGTTATTGGCATTTTATTTTGTATTTTGTAGTCTCTTGAATCGGCAATATTAGATACGTTGAATATACTTTGTGAAATACCTTGGCCTATCTTTTCAATAAGAGTGTCAAATAAATTACGTGATTGACTCTTATACATCACTAAGGGGTCTCTTCCATAGGCTTGTAATCCTATACTTTCTCTAAGGTTTTGCATTGTTGTTAAATGTTCTACCCAAACAGAATCCATAACTCTTAACATAAAACCTATTTGCAATGCTTTGTAATTTTCATTTTCAATAAATTGTTCTTGATACAATTTTTCAAAATATTGTAGTGCAATAAATATAAAATCCTCTGCATTATTAATTTCTTTTGGAACAAATTCATCAAATCCTGGTAAAATCCTATTTAAATCTATAATTAATGCGTCATTAGATTGGTTAATATTTTCGTTAATATTTTCTTCATAAAACGAATCAACTATATTTTCAATTTCTTTTATAAATATTTCTTTAAGTATTTCCAGAAGATTATTATTGTTTAATATATTCATTCTTTGATCATATATAATGGTTCTTTGAATATTCATAACGTCATCATATTCAACCAAATGTTTTCTGATATCGAAATTGCTCCCTTCCACTTTTATTTGAGTCTGGTTTATTGCTCGAGTTACCCAGGAATGAGTTACAGGCTTATCGTCCATTCCTACTTTGTTCATTATGTTTTGTACTCTGTCCATACCAAATCTTCTCATTTGGTCATCTTGCAAAGAAACATAAAATTGTGTTGTACCAGGGTCACCTTGTCTTCCAGATCTGCCTCGTAGCTGATTATCTATTCTTCTTGCTTCATGTCTTTCGGTTCCTATAATGTAAAGACCGCCTAATTCAATAACTTTACTATGCTCCTCTTCCCAATCAGAAGGATCACGATCTTCGGGATTGCCACCTAAAACAATATCTGTACCACGTCCTGCCATGTTTGTTGAAACAGTAACAGCACCTAATCTTCCAGCTTGTGAAACAATTGAAGCTTCTTTCTCGTGTTGTTTAGCGTTAAGTATTTGATGAGGTATACGTTGTTTTTTTAACAAACTACTCAATTGTTCAGACTTTTCAATAGAAGCAGTACCGATAAGAACAGGTCTTTGTAATTGATATAACTCATTTATATGGTCTACTACTGCATTAAATTTATAGTTTTCATTTAAGAAGATTTGATCATTCAAATCTTCTCTTAACATTGGACGGTGTGTAGGTATACTAACTGACTCTAGCTTATATATTTTATAAAATTCTTCAGCCTCAGTAGCAGCTGTACCTGTCATTCCTGATAATTTTTTATACAATCTAAAATAGTTTTGTAAAGTAATACTTGCATAAGTTACGCTTTCTTGCTGTATTTTGACATTTTCTTTTGCTTCCAAAGATTGATGTAACCCTTCTGAATACCTTCTGCCAGGCATTAATCTTCCTGTAAATTCATCAACTATAACTACTTCTCCATTTGATACTACATAATCAACATCCTTTTGAAATATATAGTGGGCTTTCAATCCATTTTCTACATAATGAGCAAGTAAATAATTTTCTTCAGAATACATATTATCAACTTTTAAAATGTTCTCTATTTTAGTTATACCGTCTTCAGTGAGAAGAACAGAGCGTTCTTTTTCACCAATTTCAAAGTCTTCTTCATGTTTTACTTGCTTTACTGCAAGATTGACTTTCTTATATACATCTGTAGGTTGTTGAGATGGACCACTAATAATTAATGGTGTTCTTGCTTCATCAATTAAGATATTGTCTACTTCATCAACAATGGCAAAATTTCGATTTCTTTGAGATAACTGATGATTTTGAATTACCATATGGTCTCTTAAGTAGTCAAAACCAAATTCGTTATTAGTACCATAAGTTATATCCGCCATATAGGCGTCTTGCCGAGAACATTCAATCAGTTGAGGGAGGTCTTTATTTGTATCAAAATTTCCATTGTAGAGAAACGCTTTTCCATTATATTGTAAACAAGCAATTGAAAGCCCAAGAAAATTGAATACTGGCCCCATCCAAGAACAGTCTCTTCTGGCTAAATAATCGTTTACTGTAACTAGATGAACCCCATCCCCCAATAATGCATTTAGGTATAAGGGTAAAGTTGCTGTTAAGGTTTTTCCTTCCCCTGTTCTCATTTCGGCAATAGAACCTTGATGCAAGACAATGCCACCCATTATTTGTTCATCGTAATGTCGTTGCCCTAATATCCTGGTTGAAACTTCCCTCACAGTGGCAAATGCTTCTGGTAGTATTTCGTCCAATGGTGTATCGCTAGAAATCTTATTGCGAAAATATTCTGTCTTATCTGCTAACTCTTCATTGGTTAGTTTTTGTGTGGATTCCTCTAATGAATTTATTATATCTACTTTTTCTTGAAGCCGTGTTATAACTTTATCATTAGAGTCAGAAAATATATTCAATAATTTGGCAAACATTGATACTCGCTTCCATATTATTCTTCGTTGAACATAGCTCCTACTGAAAGGCCATTATGAATTCTATGTATTGCCTCCCCAAGTAATGGTGCAACTGAAAGAACAGTAATTTTATCGGAAGGGTTTTTTTCTTCTAAAGGTAAAGTGTCCGTAATAATTAATTCCTTTAATGAGCTTTCTTCTATTCTTGCTGTGGCTGAACCTGAAAGGACGCCATGCGTAACACAAGAATATATTTCCTTAACCCCGCTATTCATAAGAGCATCAATCGTAGATATTAGAGAGCCTCCAGTATCTAATTCATCATCAACTGTCAGTGCAATTTTACCTTTTACATCACCAATGATATTTAATACTTCCGTAACATCATTATTTCCAGTTCTTCTTTTTTCCATAATTGCTAATGGTACATTAAGTCCTGCTGCAACATTTCTTGCTCTTTTAGTTGCCCCCATATCAACAGCAACAACAACCATATTAGGTATATTTTTTTCTTTGATATATCTAGTTAATATTGGAATTGCAGTGAGTTCATCTACAGGAATATTAAAAAAACCTTGGATTTGCCCTGCATGTAGATCAACGGTAAGAACTCTGTTAGCTCCTGCGGTAGATATTAAATCTGCAATTAATCTAGCAGTTATAGGAACTCGAGGTTGGTCTTTTTTATCTGTTCTACCGTATGCAAAATATGGAATTACTGTAGTTATTCTGCCAGCAGATGCTCTTTTAGCAGCGTCTATCATTATAAGAGTTTCCATAATTTTGTCATTTACTGGATTGCTGAATGGCTGAACTATAAATACATCTCTCTCGCGAATATTTTCTTCAATTTGTACAAATGTATTATCATTTGCAAACTTATGTATATTGAGTCTTCCGTTTGAAATCCCTAAATATTCACATATAGAGTCAGTTAGTTTTAGATGAGATGTTCCACTCAAAACACGTAATTCTTTATAATCTGCCATTACTTTCCCTCATAAGTAGGTTTTCTTTTTTCACGGAAGGCTTGAACACCTTCACGATGATCTTGAGATGTTAAAGTTATTGTTTCTGCTGCGGCAGCCATTTTCATAGCAGTTTCTAGATCAAATTCCAATCCCTTATACAGCATAAGTTTAGCAATGCGGATTGCTATTGGAGGTCCATTTGCAATTCTGGTAGCCATATCCATAGTAAAATCTTCCAACTCATCTTCTTGAACTAAATGATTAAGTAAACCATGATGCTTTGCTTCTTCTGCTTCTAGGAAATCTCCAGTAAATAGCAATTCAGCTGCTTTTGATACACTTCCTAAAGCTTTTGCATATAACCATGTGCCACCATATCCAGGGAATAACCCAATTCTAACGAAGGCAACCATAAATCTTGATTTAGGGGTTCCTATTCTAATATCGCATGCACATGCTAAATCAAATCCAGCCCCTACGGCCGCACCGTTAACCATAGCAATTGTAGGTTTTTCCATTCGTTGGAGGCCTAGTATCATAGCTTGAGCTGTTTTAAATCCTCTGCGAATTTCTTCAGCTCCTCTTTCACCAGAATGTGGGCCTTGATTATCACCACCTGCCATTCCTCCAGTGTCTGCCCCAGAACAAAACCCTCTACCTTCTCCGGTTAATATTAGTACTCTTGCATTATCGTCATCGGAAACTTTTTCAATTGCATCCACAAGTTCTAAACCCATTTCTCGAGTTATAGAATTTAATTTTTCTGGCCTTCGAAGTGTTAGTTTTGCAATTTTTGTTTCTGGATTAATATCTAATGAAATATTATTATAATCAGGCATCTGATAACATCCTTATATATTGGAAAATAATTAAATAGAACCAATATATTCTACAGTGATTAAATCTGTAAATCAATCAAATGGAGTGTTTTGAAAATTATTTAGAAGGGTGAGTCATTTTATCAGGTGACTGGGCAAATAATATTACAAAAGTCCCTAATAAAAACATTACTAATAACCCATTGAATGCTTGCGTGTATGTTTTCATAGAGTCATAAGTTAAACCAATAATAATCGGACCTAATGCAGATGCTCCAGTAGTAAAAGGTGTTAAAAATCCTCTTATAGATCCAACAAATTCTCTTCCATAATAATCTGCCCAAGCTACATTGCTTAACACAATATGCCCGCCAACACAAATCCCATAAATTACTGCAAACAATAGTAGCATAAATACTGAAGTTCCAAAAAATTGTAGAATAGCTAATCCTGTAGCACAACCAATATATAAAATTGCCATGCAATACTTAACTTCTATTTTTTCGACTAAAAAACCCCAAACCAATCTTCCAAACGACGCTGTAACCGCATGAACACTTAATACTAAAGCAGCAATACTTGTTGAAAAACCAAGATCTGTAATATAAC
>CAYOMB010000032.1:0-10881 GCA_964404955.1 uncultured Dehalococcoidia bacterium | reverse complement strand
CTTTTCTTCCTTTTGTAACACATCCAATAGGAAGGACTTGTATTAATTCAAACTTCTTAGATTCATCTAATATATACTTAACCGTACTAGAATTATCCACTGGAGGATTAGTATTTGGCATAGAACATATTGTTGTAAATCCACCTTTAGCAGCAGCTAACATACCTGTTTCGATAGTTTCTTTATGCTCTTCTCCTGGGTCTCTAAGATGGGTATGCAAATCAATAAAACCAGGGCTTAAAATTTTATCTGTTCCATCTATAATATCAATATTAGGTTTTTCAGATTGAGCAAATAAATCTTTTCCGATATTTGTTATTATTCCATCTACGATGATAATATCTGAAATATTATCTACTTTGTTATAGGGATCTATTATTCTGACATTTTTAATACCTAAGCTAGATTTACTCATTGAAATCCCCTCCACTGAGCATTAAATATAGTAAGCTCATTCTTATCGCTACACCGTATCGAACCTGATTTTCAATCTGGGATCGATCACTATGAGCAATTTCAGAACTTATTTCAACGCCTTCGTTCATAGGGCCAGGATGCATAACAATTGCACTAGGTTTTGCAAATTTCAGAGTTTTATCATTAATCTGAAAACGCGATGAATATTCTCTGAGAGAAGGAAATCCAGAAACTTCTCCTAAACGTTCTTGTTGAATTCGTAAAGGCATAACAATATCAGCCTTATCCAAAGCCTTTTCTAAATCATATTCAATATTGACTTTATTATAGGGATCAGACTCATCAATATTAGATTTGTTCAAAAGAATTGTGGGTAGTAAACTTTTTGGGGCACATAAAGTGATATTTACACCTAGTTTCTGAAAACCTATAATATCGGATCTAGCAACTCTGCTGTGCAAAATATCGCCCACAATGACAACTTTAAGACCTTCAAGTTTATCAAAAGATTGTTTGACAGTATAAAGATCAATGAGGGCTTGAGTAGGATGGGCGTGCCAACCATCACCGGCATTAATAATTTTTGTTTTTAATAAATTTTTTGCCATAAAATTTGGAGCACCTGAATGTGGATGACGAACTATAATTAAGTCGGTATGAGCAGATTGTAGTGTAAGACATGTATTGAGTAGTGATTCTCCTTTATCAATACTAGTACCACTACCAGACATATTAATTACGTCAGCACCCAAAAGCTTTCCTGCTTCCTCAAAGGATACTCTTGTTCTGGTACTAGATTCGTAAAATAAAGTAACTATTGTTTTACCTTTAAGTAATGAAGATTTTTTCTCATTATTTAAAAGAAAAGAATCAATAATTTCTGAGAGAGAAAATATAGTTTCTAAATCGTTAAAGTCTAGTTGATCTATATCTAATAAGTTTTTTACAGAATGGGATAATTTATAATTATGCTCAACTATGGATTCTATACTTTTAAGGTTTTTCATCTTATAGAACCCCATCAAATATCATAAGAAAAAAAGAAGCTAATAAACAGGGTTCGTTTCCCCTTATTTGTTTTCCTCTTAGTATATAAATTTGAGCGCTTCTAATCAAAAAAAAAACCCCTGCACAAGACTAGCAAGAGTTTATAATAAAGAAACCAAAGGGGTTCATTACCGCCTCACAAGTCTCAACGAATTGATTCTAAAGTGTGAGTAATCAAGTGAATAATCTATCACTTTAAAATTAGCATTTATAATGTATCATTTGTTTTAATCATTTACAAGAACAATATTAGATCAAAACTGGTAATTTTAAGTTAATCATTCGTTGCTTTCAAAAAAATAGCAGTTTATAATGAATCTAATATATATTTTGAAATCTATGAACGGGGATTAAATGAAGCCATTTGAATATTTCGCACCACAATCTTTAGATGAAGCCATATCAATTTTTGATAATGCCAAGGAAGTAGGAGACACTAGAGGTTTAATTGGTGGAAGCGATCTAATCGATCAGGTAAGAAATGGTAGAAGAGAACCCAACAACGTTGTCAACCTTAAAGGAATACCAGAAACGAATCGACTGGAATGGATTGAAGGAGATGGACTGCATTTAGGTTCAGCTGTATCTTGTTCTATAACAGCAGCCTTCCCCAAAATTAAAGAACGATATTACGGACTATACCAAGCATGTGGATTGGTAGGATCTATTCAAATACAAAATAGGGCAAGTGTAGCAGGAAATGTGTGTAATTCAACACCTTCAGCTGATACTGTACCGAGTTTACTTACCTACAATGCCAAAGCTTTACTGGTTAGTAGTAAAGGTGAAAGAATTGTACAGTTAAATGATTTCTTTACAGGCCCAGGTAGAAATATTATGGAGGCAAATGAATTTTTAGTAGAAATAATTTTGCCAGATCTAGGTGAAAACACTTATAGCAGATACCAAAGGTTCATACCAAGAAATGAGATGGATATAGCCGTTGTTGGAGTTGCAAGTTATGTTAAATTAGACAATGAAAATAAGTGTGTATCTTCTGGTATATCACTTGCTTCTGTTGCTCCCACCCCAGTAAATGCTAAAGATGCCGAAGATTTTTTAATTGATAAAACATTTACAAAAGAAACTATAGAAGAGGCTTCAAAACTAGCCCCTAATTCCGCTAATCCTATCTCTGATGTTCGTGGTACCTCAGAATACAGAAAAAAACTAGTCAAAGTATTAACGAGTAGAACACTTAGCGAATGTCTCGAAGATTCTCTATAATAACCAACAAATTTCGTACGGAGGAAAACGTGTCTAAAATTCCAGTTAGATTTCAAGTTAATAATGAAATTAAAGAAATATTAGTTGACCCATGGGAAACTTTGTTAGAAGCATTGAGAGACAATATAGGTTTAACCGGTACAAAAGAAGGTTGTAGTAACGGTAATTGTGGTGCATGCACAGTTCAGTTAGAAGGTAAAGCAATTGTATCTTGTTGTACTCTCGCTGTTGAAGTCGAAGGTCAAAATGTTACAACTGTTGAAGGTCTTGCTACAAAAGAAGGTCTTGATCAACTACAAGAAGCATTTATGGAGTACGGAAGCTTACAGTGCGGATTCTGCACACCAGGTTTTCTTATGTCTGCTAGAGCATTACTTAATGAAAACCCCAAACCTACTGAAGAAGAAATAAGGCTAGCAATTGCTGGTAACTTATGTAGATGTACAGGCTATGATAAAATAGTTAAAGCAATTCAAGCTGT
Source organism: uncultured Dehalococcoidia bacterium (assembly GCA_964404955.1). GTDB lineage: Bacteria > Chloroflexota > Dehalococcoidia > Lucifugimonadales > UBA6952 > UBA6952. Next base: position 7,709 of record CAYOMB010000032.1, on the reverse strand, counting down.
TGCGTATTATGAAAAGTAAAAATAGATTAAGAGGAGTAAATCAAAAAAATTAAACAATAATATTAAGGGGGAGCTTGTAATATTACAGGCTGAGAGGCTCAGTTGAGCGACCCTTATACCTGATCTGGATAATACCAGCGTAGGAAGTCTAATATGATGAAAACCGCTGGAATATTACAAGCGGTTTTTTTTATATTATTATGAATCCCATTATAAACATTAAAAATTTAACTAAAAGTTTTTTCGATGAATCTTCTAATGAAAATACATTGATATTGGATTGTATCGATTTTCATATACATGATGGAGAATTTGTCAGCCTTATCGGCCCTAGTGGATGTGGGAAAAGTACACTTCTCAACATAATTTCTGGTTTAAATGATCCAGATAATGGCGAAATAAGTATTACTGATATTGAGACTCAAAATCGACTTGGCAAATTAAGTTATATGCAACAAAAAGATTTACTATTGCCATGGAAAACTATTCTGGACAATACAATACTTGGGCTTGAAATACAAAATGAAAATAAAGATATTTCTAAAAATAAAGCTACTAAACTTTTGGAAACTTTTGGTTTAAATGGCTATGAAAATTATTATCCCAATCAGATTTCTGGAGGGATGAGGCAAAGAGCTTCTTTTCTTAGAACAATTTTAACTGATAAAAAGATTTTATTATTAGATGAACCATTTAGTGCGTTAGATTCTATTACAAGATCACAGATGCAAAAATGGTTGCTCAAATTATGGAAACAATTTACCAAAACAATACTATTGGTAACTCATGATATTGATGAAGCTATCTTTTTATCAGATAGAATCTATGTAATGCAAAACAAAAGTTCTAATTCAATGGAGATTGTAAATGTTGATTTACCGCGACCTCGGAATGGTGAGATTGTTTTAGATGATTCTTTCTTAAAAATTAAAAAGGAAATATTTCCTTTAATTGAAAGTTAATATGCGAATTACAATATTGAAAATTAATACTCAAATAAAAACCGCATTTGTTCAGTGGTTTCCTGCATTAATATTAATATTTTTATTATTAGTTATTTGGGAAATAACTTGCAGAATAGCTGAGGTGCCCAAATGGTTGCTACCTGTACCCACAGATATAATGATTGAATTATATCAACATTGGAATTTACTTCTACGACATTCTTTTGTGACATTGTATGAAATATTAATAGGTTTTTCATTTTCTATCATTACTGGGATATTAATCGGAGGTTTTATTGTTTATTCAAAAACATTGGAAAAGACATTGTATCCAATTATTATTTCTTCACAAACAATACCTATTATAGCGATTGCACCGATATTACTTGTTTGGTTTGGATACGGCCTGTTACCAAAGATACTAGTAGTTGGATTAATTGCTTTTTTCCCAATAGCAGTAAATACTATCGATGGTCTTAAATCAATTGATGAAGATATAGTTAAAATGATGAAAACTTTGGGTGCAAATAAATATCAAATTTTCAAAAAAATACAAATACCTAATTCTCTACCCTATATATTTACTGGATTACGAATAGGTATGGCTGCAAGCGTAATAGGTGCGGTAATTAGTGAATGGGTAGGTTCAAGTGAGGGTTTAGGTTATTTAATGATAAGATCAAAACCACAGTTTTTAACTGAGAGGGTATTTGCTGCAATATTTTTGTTGTCAATTATTGGATTCTTATTGTTTTTACTCGTAAATTATTGTGAAAAAAAAGTAGTCTATTGGAAGACATCTAGTGAGTAATATTTATAGTCGGAGGAAGTAATGAAATTCAAATTTTTATCCATGATATTAATTATAGTGAGTACTTTATTTATATTAAGTTGTGAAACAACCAAGGAAGATACAAAAGTTAAATTGGCATTAGATTGGTACCCAAATGCTAATCATACTGGATTATATATTGCCTTAGAAAAAGGATATTTTAAGGATGAAAATATTGATTTAGAAATATACACTCCATCTGATCCATCAACGGTATTACAAACTGTTGGAGCTGGGCAAGATGATTTTGGGATTAGTTATCAACCAGACTTAATTCTAGCAAAATCAAAAAATATTCCTGTAAAATCAGTTTTAGCATTTGTTCAACATCCATTAAATATTATAATGACTCTTAAGGAATCAAATATAATTAGGCCATCTGACCTCAAAGGTAAAAAGATTGCATACCCAGGAATTCCTTTAAATGAAAATTTACTCGACACTTTATTAAAGGCTGATGGATTAGAAGGAAAACAAGAAGTTGAATTAATTAATACTGGATATGATCTTGTACCTCCACTTATTGGTAAAACAGTTGATGCATGTTTGGGTTGTTATTTAAGCCATGAAACAATTATGGCTGAAAATGAGGGATATCCAATCAATGTAATGAGAATGGAAAAATGGGGTGTACCTGACTATTACGAATTAGTTTTAGTAGCAAGTGACCAAATGGTAACAGATAATAAAGACCTTATTGAACGTATGATCAAGGCTATATCAAAAGGCTATAATGATGCTGTTTCTGATCCTAAGGCTGGTATTGATAATTTAATAAAATCCACAAACGGCGAAATAGATCAAGCAATAGAATATCCTGGAGCAGAACTTTTAGCTCCATTATGGGTTGATAGTACTGGAAAATTCGGTGTCCAGACCGAAGAAAAATGGGCTGTCTTTTCACAATGGTTATTCGATACTGATCAGATAACAACTATACCTGAAACAAATAGCTTGTTCACAAATGAGTTTGTAAAATAATAGGAGTTAAAATGAAAATTCCAGTAAGTTTAACTATTGCAGGTTCAGACTCAGGAGGAGGGGCAGGAATTCAAGCAGACTTGAAAACTTTTTCAGCTCTTGGTACTTACGGCTGTTCAGTAATCACGGCTGTAACAGCTCAAAATACTACAGGAGTCTATGGAATTCACGAAATACCATTAGATATTATAGAGTCACAAATAGATGCAGTTCTTGACGATTTAAATCCTAATGTGATCAAGACAGGTATGCTTGCTTCTATTGAAGTTATAAAACTAATATCAGCAAAAATTAAATCATCTAAAACTAAAAACCTAGTAGTAGACCCAGTAATGATAGCAAAAGGAGGAGATAAATTAATACAAGACAATGCAATAGGGCATTTGATTTCAGAACTATTACCATTATCCACAGTAGTAACACCAAACATACCCGAAGCTGAGGTTTTAAGCAAAATAACAATTAATAATACTCAAGATATTGAATCTGCAGCAAAAATTATTCATTCTATGGGGCCAAATTACGTAGTAATTAAAGGAGGACATTCGAATGATTCTAAATCAAATGATACAATATTTGACGGTCAACAGTTTACTACTCTAGAAGCAGATCGTATCCCTACTGCTAATACACATGGTACAGGTTGCACATATGCATCAGCTATAGCAGCAGGTTTAGCTAAAAACTATACAATAGAAAAAAGCGTAGAAGATGCAAAAACTTATGTTACAGCAGCCATTAAAAATGAACCTGGATTAGGTAATGGACACGGACCATTGAATCATTTTTTCATGCTCACCTAGGGATCATCATCAATAAAATCTTCTTCAAGTTCGCTGATAGCTAAATAGATTCCAAAAAGAATTAAAAATCCTCCTAAATACCAATATAATGATGGTATTTCATCCAAAATAAAACCCGCTAATATTGTAGCAATTATAGGTTCAGCCATCACACTAATTGTAACTAAAACTGCCGTAGCGTAACCTAAAACCCAGTTGAGTAATGAGTGCCCTATTACTTGAGGAATTAAAGCCACTAACAACAGCATGAGATAGGTGTAAGCACTTAATCCAAATAATTCAATTCGAAATATAATTATTAAAATAAATAAGAAAATAGTTGCGAATCCGTATACGTATAAATTGTAAGTTAGTATATTCATATCTTTCCTTAGACTTCTTCCACACAAAACATATGGAACTATGCATAAGGAGCCTAATAAAGCTAAGAAATCACCAGTAATATTATTAATATGTTGTGTATCACCGAATATGATTATCGTTCCGCCAATCAACCCAATAATCATTCCAATTATCATTTTTAAACGAATAGGATGAGACCAAATTATCCAAGAGAATAAGAGAACGATAAATGGATTGGTAGTGACTAAAAGAACAGAGCTTGCAACTGATGTAAAACTTAAAGACCAAACCCAAAACCAAAAGTGCATCGCAAGACCTAAACTGCTAATTAGTATGCGTAAAATTTGATTTGTTTTTAATCTATACACATTTAAATAATCTGAAGACTTAATTCGGTAGATTAAAGTTATTATTAAAAATACTAATACACTAATAAACATCCTATAAAATGATATGGCTAAAGGATGTGCTTCAGATGATAATTTAATCAATATTGCGGCAGTGGAAACAGCAAAAACACCAATAATCAAATAAAAACGAATTTTAGATTCTATGCTAAAGTTGTTTAACAAATCAATCTTCTATTTGAATTCTAAGACGCTTATTTATTTTACCTTTACTCTCATGACCTACAACAGATATATGGCCAACTTCTTTAGTACTGATAACATGAGTCCCGCCATCAGCTTGAAGATCGAGTGAGGTAATATCAACAATTCTCAATTCAGATATTTGTTTTGGCAACAAATCTATTTTAGTTCTGATTAAATCAGGTATTTTTAATGCCTCATCCCTAGGAAGCATATTTATTTCAATTTTATGATCATTTAATACTTCCTCGTTGACTTTTTTTTCAACTATTTCTGCAAAATCAGTACTCATACTTTCTAATTCAAAATCCATTCTTGCCTTTAAGGGCTCCATATTTCCACCGGTAACTAATGCACCAAAATCGCGCCAAACCACACCACATAAAATATGTAATGCCGTGTGTGTTCTCATAAGTTTATATCTTCTATCCCAATCAATTTTAGCAAAAATTTTATCACCTATATTTAATCCTTCAGATGAAACTTTGTGAATAATTGTACCTTCAGAATATTGAACTTTATCAACTTTGTAATCTATTCCGTTTGATGTCAGAATGCCAAAATCACAAGGTTGGCCTCCTCCACCAGGATAGAAAGCAGTTTGATCTAAAACTACACCTTCAGAAATAATATTTTCTATAGTTGCTTCGAACTCTTTTAAATATGAATCTATATGATATAACTGTTTAACCATCTAATTAATTCTACTTAACAGATAACTCTGATTTAATATCATTCAATACTTGGTCCCAAGTTCGATTTTGCCATCTTACTCGTTGATTAATTGGTACGTTTTCAATTTCAGGATTGATCTTAAGATGTATAAATACAGGTCCTTCTTGTTCTAAAATTTCAGCAATTTTTTGATCAAAATCTTCCAAGTTATCTATAAAGTATGTTGAACCATACCCCATACTTTTGGCTAAACCTGTATAATCAACTTTTTGTGCATTTGGTACAGGTTGGCCACCAGTAGTTGCATAGCATTCATTATCCAAAAGAAAATGATAGAAATTTTTTGGAGCTAAGTCTGCGATAGTTGCAAGAGCTCCTGTATTCATTAATAGATCCCCTTCTGAATCAAAAAGTATTACTGTTTCGTCTGGAATAGCTAGAGCCAGTCCAAAAGCATAAGAAGCATGCCCTCCCATTGCCGGATCTCCTAAAGGAACATCTCGAGAGGGGTTATCTGTTAGTGTAACCCAGTGCTTACCACCTCTTCCAGGTATGACAACACTATTGCCACGATAATTTTTGAATATTTTTAACATTTCTAATGTATCTATCATCTGTTCCTACCTAATAATTATAAATAATCTATTAATTCCAACTAGAATATTCATCACCAACTAACACAGCCACTGGTTTTTTATTTTCATCAGCTTCTTCAAAGGCATAGGAAATTCTATCGATATCGCCATCATTCTCTACTAAATAGTAATTAATACCCATAGCTATAAGAAATGGTTCAGTAAATTTAGCGACATCATGAAATGCATTCTTTCCATGTCTTGTCCATCCCCTGTATCCAATAAGCATTACAACAGGAGTTTTAAGACCTATCCCCCAACCTCTCAAGGAGTCACCAGACTCTAACAAACCTGTATTTTGTATTAATATCACAGGTTTTTTCCCGCCTGTAGCTAATCCTGCAGCTACTGAAAATGCCTGACCCTCTCTACTTACAGGAACTAATTCTATAGTAGGTTCATTTTTCATTAATAAATAAAGCCAATTTGTTTCACTATCGGGAAGCCATACAACGTGCGTTATATTGTTGGATTTCAATTGTGATAAAACAGACTCAGGGCTCAAACTTCCTTCGTTTGTCATCTTTTATCCTCCTGAAATTTTACTCGAAATAAAATATGTAAGTATCTAAGAACTATATCAATATTATATTAATTAATCGATGAAAAGATTGACAGTATATGTGAATCACAAGAAAATTATACAAATGTCAGCAAATAAAGTATCACCTAAAGTAATTCTTTCTTCTATAGGCCCTTCATTTTCGGGTCTAAATAATCCTCGTGAGGATTTAGAAATAGCCTCATTACAACTTTCATCATACCCAAATAGCCTTAGGGCATGGATTGAAAAAGGAAATTCGTTAAAACTTCTAGAAAGATTTACTGATTCTCTTGAAGCATTTAGGGCAGTCTCTAGATTAATACCGCAAATTAGTACACCAGAAGAACTAGGTTTATTAGCTTGTGCTTTTTTCAATATTGCAAATCTTGAATCATCTATACAAAAGTATTCAGACTACAAAAAAAACTACATGGATTGTATTCATTATGGAATTAAATCAAAACACCCATTGGGAATTATGTTTAGTGCTATGGCATGTTTTGAACTAGGACTTTGGTATAACCAAGAAAAAAACTTTACTTCCAGTATACATATGCACAATAGAGCAGCAAAAATTGGAATGCTTTCAAATTTACCTGAGGGTTTATATATAACCTCCAGAGCATATTTCAATATAGCAAACTATGCGGGCCGATCGGAAAAATATAACCGTTATGAAACATTAATGAAGAAAAGTATCGAGTATGGAACATGTTCCAAAACAATATCTGGTATACAAACATCTATTCAAGCATGTCAAAGTTTACTATCTTGGTATGAATCAAAAGATGATTCATACGAAAAAGAAAAGATTGAACAGCTCATTCGAGACTACAATGTAATATTATCAAACACATCTGATGCACATAAATGTATACTTGAAGGACAGGCGTTTGAATCTAAAGATCAAATTGATCAAGCACGTATTTCATACCGTAAAGCTATTGATCTTTCTAAATCTTTAGAAAATATAATTGCCAAAGAACTAGGTACAAAAGCAGCTCTTAATCTCGCACAAATAATAAGAAAAAAATCAAGATCATCTAATTTAATTGAAAAAGCCTATACACAAATAATAGAATTAGGAGAGTCAACTTTTACACCTTGGTCTCTTGATCAAGCAGCATTTGCTGCTCTTGGGATTGGTACTTACCTAGATCATAAGGGAAAAACCAATGATGCTAAAAAATATTATAAAAAAGCAAGCAAACTTGCAAAAAAGAGTACAACAAACCAAGGTAAACGAATTATTGGTTTTGCTAAATCATATGAATCAATGAAAAGTTAATTTATTTCATCTATTGCTTTATCAAGGAGAAATACACCATCAACATCATTGTCAGCAAGTTTGTAACATCTTTCA
>CAYOMB010000031.1:0-10952 GCA_964404955.1 uncultured Dehalococcoidia bacterium | reverse complement strand
TTGATCCTTTTATAGTAATGGATGTCATGGAGGCTGCACGTAAGGCAGAAGAAGCCGGGCGAAGAATTATTCATATGGAAGTTGGTCAACCAGGTACTGCTGCTCCAAAGTACGCAACTAATACCTTAGTCGAGGCAATGGAGAATAATAACTTGGGTTATACAGTAGCATTAGGTTTACCAGAATTGCGAAAACGAATTTCACAGTTATATGGAGAATGGTATAACGTTGATATTAATCCCAACAGAATAGCCATTACCCCTGGTTCATCTAGTGCATTTGTTGCTTCATTTACTTCACTTTTTGATTCAGGGGATAGAGTTGGTATAGCAGCTCCAGGATATCCAAGTTATAAACAAATTCTTAAAGCACTTGATTTAGAACCTGTAACAATTGAAACAAGTATTCATAATCGATTTCAACCGATGCCTGAAGATCTTTCAAATAATGATCTTGCAGGATTTTTAATTGCATCACCAGCAAATCCAACTGGTTCAATGCTTGATTATGGATCTTTATCTGATTTGATTCACATATCTCAAGAAAATAATATTTCGTTTATAAGTGACGAAATATACCATGGTATTGAATATGAAAATAAAGCAGTTACTGCTTTAGAAATAACTAATGATTGTTATGTCATTAATTCTTTTTCAAAATACTTTTCTATGACAGGTTGGCGTATTGGATGGATTATTGTCCCAGAAAATCATATACGCCAAATAGAAAGTATAGTGCAAAATATGTTTATTTGTGCCCCACATGTCAGTCAGGTGGTTGCAATTGCTGCAATGGATGCCAAAAATGAGTTAGAATCTAATATGTCAGTGTATCGTAAAAATAGATCTTTAATGATCGAAGGATTAGCTAAAGCTGGTTTTACTGAAATAGCTCCACCAGACGGCGCATTCTATATTTATGCAAATATCAGTAAATTTAGTAGTGATAGTTTTAAATTTACTCGAGATATCTTAGATGAAGCCGGTGTTGCTATAACACCAGGATTTGATTTTGATGCTGATAGAGGAAATGAAACAGTACGGTTTTCATATGCAGGTTCAACAGAAGATATGAAAGAAGGACTAAGTAGGTTGTATAAATATATGCGTACGAAGGAATTTATTTAATTAGTAAATATAGGAGTATAAGATGAGTGAAGTAAAAATGATAATGGTAGGAGATACTAATGTTGGAAGACCAAATCCTGATTCAGCATTTGAATCAGTTCAACATCTTACCCAGGATTCTGATATTGCATTTTGTAATTTAGAAACAGTACTTGCAGATGCAAAATATCTGTCTCCATATGATAGAGTTACTCTTCCTCGTTCTGATGAATCGGTACTCGATTCTTATTTGAAAGCAGGGTTCAATGTTATGAATCAAGCCAACAATCCAAACACATATCATGGATTAGATCCTCTTATAAGGGCTGTAGAGGTATTAGATCAGGCTGGAGTTATACATGCTGGTGCTGGACATAATCTTGAAGAAGCGAGGAAGCCGGCATTAATTGAGAAAAATGGCGTTAAAGTTGCTTTTGTTTGTCGAACATCAGTTGGTACTCCAGATATGGGTGCGACTATTGATACTCCAGGTGTTGCATTTTATCCAATATATACATCATATGAACCCACTACAAGAGTACATTCAAACCCAGGATGGTTCCCTATAATTCGTACTACCCCAGATCGTGGTAAATATCGAGATGAACTTGCTGAAGATATTAAGAAAGCAAAGGAAATAGCAGACATAGTAGTAATGTCTTGGCATTGGGGGCTTTCCCCATATCAATTGCATCCTGGTGCAGGCCCAGGAGATGTTGAAGTAATGGAATATCAGAAAGAGATGGCTCATTTTGTTATTGATTGTGGGGTAGATTTAGTATTAGGACATCACTCTCATCAACCTCAACCGATTGAAATATATAATGGTAAGGCTATTTTTTATTCTTTGGCTAATTTTGTACATGATTTAGCTGATTTTAAAGAAATGAAATTTATGGCAATATTTTCGAAATGCTTAATAAAAGATGGTAAAATTTCTCAACTATCTTTCATTCCCGGAACTATTGACGGTAACGGTCCTCCAGTATTTGGAAAACCTGCAGATCTACCTGATGTTGTTAACAGAATGCAAGAGATGTCTTCTTCATACGGAACTAAGTTTAAAGTTAATGATGAAGAAGTAGTTATTGTCTTGTAATTATTTTCTTGGAATTCCAAGGTGAAGCGACAAATAATCTAATAAATTAGAAAGATTTTCGGGATTTTTTTCGATACTTAAATTGCTTGTCATAGGTGTAATTGATATGAGGTCATTTCGAACTGCCCAGACATCAGTATGTTCTATTTCGTCCCAATCAGGCCTAGTTCTCGTAACCCAATGAAAACGTTGAGTTCGAAAATCTTCAACATTTATCGAATCAGAGTATACTCGATCAGCCAGGTTAGCTTGTGTTATACCTTTAACTTCGGAGAGTTTTTTATTAGGCGTATTTATATTTAATAAAGATATATCTTCATATATCTTTGATTCAAATACTTCAGCTATTAATGTAGCAACTTTTGCACCTATCTCAAAATTATCTGGTGTTAATGATGCTATTGAAAGAGCGATTGAAGGAATTTTTCTTACATATCCTTGTAAAGCTGCTCCAATCGTACCAGAAAATACAACATCATCTCCAAAATTACTTCCATTATTGATACCTGAAATCACTAAATCTACTTTCCCTATTAATGTCTCCAGTCCAAGAATTGCTGAATCAGCAGGTGTCCCACTAGTCGCATAGCAAGGAAATTCAATATTGAAATTTGGTAAATCATTTAAATAATTTATAGTTACTGGGGTAAATAGGGAAATAGAACAACCAGCTCCACTACAGTTTTTATTTGGAGCAACGATTGAAATTTCATGGTTTTCAGACAACGCATTTGCTACAGCCCATATTCCTGGGGCATAAACGCCATCGTCATTTGTTAGTAATATTTTCATAAACTTTCCTTAAATTATTAAATTATCAATAAGCCTTGTTTTGCCAATGGAAACTGCAATTAATATAATTGATCCTGGCATAACGGTAGATACATCCTCAAAAGTAAATTTATCACGAATACTAATATATTCAATTTTTATTAATGATTCTTTTAAAAGGTATGTTTGAATAGCATAAATAATAGAATCTGAATTTACTTCTCCATTCAAGTATAAGCTTTCAGCATGTTTTAATGAAGCGTATATTTTATTTGCTGTTTTTCGTTCGCTTTGATTCAAATAGATATTTCTACTACTTAAAGCAAGTCCATCCTTTTCGCGTACTGTCGGAATTGATACGATTTTTACTCCATGATTTAGATCATTATTTAATTTGTTGATTATTAGTAGTTGCTGGAAGTCTTTTTGACCAAAGTAGGCATTATTGGGTTTTGTTATATTTAGTAATTTGGAAACAATTGTTGAAACTCCTCTGAAGTGACAAGGTCTCTTTTCACCTTCAAGTACAGAGCTTAAACGATCATTAATCACACTAGTTTGGAATCCATTGGGATACATTTGCGAGGTTTCTGGTGCAAATAATATATCCACTCCTAAATCAGATAGTAGTTTTTTATCCTTTTGAAAATTTCTAGGATATGTATGAAAGTCTTCATTTTCCGCAAACTGTGCTGGATTAACAAATAGAGTAACTATAGTAGTAGTGTTTTGTTTTTTTGAAGCATTGATTAATTTGATATGACCTTCATGTATCGAACCCATCGTTGGAACTAGGCCAACAGGTTTATGGGCTTTATTGGATATACTTTGCATCAGTGGTATAGATTTTATTATCTTCATAAATTTATGAGAAATTTTTTTTCATTATTTCTGCAACTTCGTTTTTGAGAAAAGATGAATTTGTTTTATTTGGAAAGGATTTATTTTCAACATCACTGATAAATTCTTTTATTGCATTTTGTATAATTTCACTGAGATTTATATATTGTTTGGCATGCTTTGGGCTAAAATCAGGATATAATCCTAGAATATCGTGTATTACTTGAACCTGGCCATCGCAATATTGACCAGCCCCAATACCAATTGTAGGTATTGAAAGTTTTTCAGTAATAATTTTACTTACTTCTGTAGGTATGCCTTCTAATACAATTGAGTAGGCACCTGATTCTTCTAAACATAAGGCATCATTAATTATTTTTGATGCCTCCGTAACATTTTTTCCCTGAATTTTGAATCCACCAAACTGATTGACTGACTGAGGCGTTAGTCCAATATGCCCCATTACTGGTATGCCAATTTTGACCATTTTATTCACAAGTTCAGCTATAGATTCTCCACCTTCAAGTTTAATTGATTGAGCATTTCCTTTTTGTAATAGAGTTCCGGCATTTTTTATAGCAGTAGACTCATCAGTTTGATAACTTAAAAAGGGCATATCAGCAACTATATGGCTTTTAGAAGTTGCCCTGACAACAGCACGTAAATGGTGAAGTATATCATCCATTGTTACCATAACAGGGGTGTCATACCCAAGCACAACCTGTCCAAGACTATCGCCAACTAATATAATTTCTATTCCAGAGGATTCAACAATTTTAGCTGTTGAATAATCATAAGCTGTTAACATAGAAAAAGATGAATGTTTTTTTTTCTTAATATCTGTTATTGATGTTCTCATTTTAATCTTTCGATAATTTTATTTCGCTAGAGCTAGGTACCCCACCTAGAGATGATGCAAGTGTAGCGCCTCGAATAATTGCTTCAGACATAACTATAGGAGCTAGGGCATAAATTGATGTAAGGGTTGATCTATCGACATTTTGTTGAGATTCCCACGAAGATATTGAAAAAACAACATCTCCATCCCCTGGCATATGGCATGGTTGTATGGACATGGCAAATCCATCTTGTCCTCTTTCTGCAAGTTTGTTAGTTTGGGATTTATCCAAACATAAATTAGTAGCGATTATACCTAATGTTGTGTTTTCTCTAATATTTTGATCTTTATTATCTGACGGTATGGATGAATTTAATAAAGAATCTACATAGGTATCAAAAGTTTTATTTTTTCTATCGAAGGGTTTTGATATGTGGGTTCCAGTTTTTGGGTTAACTATATCTCCAGCCGCATTAACTGCTGCAATTGCACCAATTTGTACACCATTATCTAAGGTTATACAATAACTTCCAATACCCCCCTTGAGACACATGTCCCAACCTAACATTTTGGATACAGTAGCTCCGGTTCCAGCTCCAACACTGCCTTCTTCAAATTCAATAGATGCATTTTTTGCAGCTGTGTAACCTTCGGTTATACCGGGGCTGAAATCATTACTCACCAGGTTCAAATCGAATAAAATAGCACCAGGTACAATTGGTATGACATTTGTTCCAATGTTATATCCAACGTTTTTTTCTACAAGATATCTCATTACACCACCTGCTGTATCAAGACCAAACGCACTTCCGCCACTTAGAGATATTCCATGGATTTTTTCAACCAATTGACCCGATTTTAATAAATCAGTTTCTCTTGTTCCAGGTGCAGTTCCTCTAACATCTACACCACCTGTGGCTCCGTTTTCACAAAGAAGTACAGTACAACCAGTGCCTTTTTCTTTATTAGTATAATGACCTACAGTTATTCCCTTAATATCTGTTATTTTTCCTATTTTCATTTATATTCATTTCTAATTTAAATAAAAAAACGACTCCTAAAAGTCGCTGGGATGTTCATATTTTACTTGTCTAGGTCATTAATGATCCTAGCAGCAGTTATCAATTTAAAACAATCTTTGCTCATCCCAGATGTGGACTGCCAGTAGATACTATCAATCATTACATCTTTGGTCAAATATCAAGAAATTTTATATACGATATTAAAAACAGACTATTACGGAATTCGAAATTGTAGTAATATACACATTATTAATTTTCTTGAAATATGAAGGATAGTGGTTGTGTCGGATAATTTTGGGCAATCGAGTCAATTTAAAACTATAAGCCATGCTTATGGGTTTGAAGATGTCGGGATTGTGCCAGGTGAGATCACAATTAATCCAGACCAAACTGATTTAAGCGTTTATATTGGAGAATACAAACTCGATATTCCTGTGTTAGCTTCTGCTATGGATGCCGTTATGTCTCCTGAATATGCTATATTAATGAGCCAAATGGGCGGACTTGGGGTTCTAAACCTTGAGGGTATTTATTCACGATATGAAGACTACCATGAGATAATTGATAGAATTGTTAATTCTGATGCTACACAGGCTACGAATTTGATGCAAGAAATATATGCACAACCTATTCGAGAAGAATTGATTGCTGTAAGAATCAAACAAATTAAAGACCAAGGTGCAATTTGTGCAGTATCATTTACCCCGCAAAATGCTAAAAGACTAGCCCCAGTTGCAGTTGATGCTGGAGCTGATTTAGTTGTGATACAAGCAACGGTGACAACTGCAAGGCATCTTTCAAAAAGTAATGTAGGATTAAATTTCGATACGTTAAAAGAAATTGTCAAAGTACCTTTATTAGTTGGTAATTGTGCATCATTTGGTGCTGCTAAAGAACTTATGAATTGTGGTATTGATGGTTTATTAGTGGGAGTAGGCCCAGGAGCTGCTTGTACAACAAGGGAAGTAGTTGGAGTTGGTGTGCCACAAGTAACAGCAACTATGGAATGTGCTGCTGCAAGAGAGCAGTATTATAATGATTCTGGCAAATATGTACCAATATTCACAGATGGAGGTATCAGAACAGGTGGTGATTTGTGTAAATCAATTGCCTCTGGTGCTGATGGAGTAATGATCGGTACCCCTTTTGCTCAAACTGAAGAAGCAATTGGTAGAGGTTTTAATTGGGGAATGGCTACTCCTCATCCAGCCTTGCCTAGGGGTATTAGAATAAATGCTGGTGTGAAAGGTTCTATTAAACAACTTTTATTTGGGCCTTCAAGTCGTACAGATGGAACCCAAAACCTCGTTGGAGCTTTAGAAGTAGGAATGGGTATGTGTGGTGCATACAATATCAAAGAAATGCAGCAAGCTGATTTAGTTATAGCTCCTTCAATACGTACAGAAGGCAAAATATTTCAACACTCAGTGTAGAATTATATTTTTTGAATTTTCGATTTTTCCCAAAGATTTTCTTTTTCTTCAAAGGATAATTCATCAAATATTATTTTTTTTGCATCGCAGTAACTTTCAATTCGTTTGAATCTATTTATAAATTTCGAAGTACTCTCTTGTAAAGCTATTTCCGAATCTATATTAATCCATCTAGCAAAATTGACTAAAGTAAAAAAGATATCTCCGAGTTCTTCTCGTTGAGAATTATCAGTATCAGCTTTTTTGAATTCTAATATTTCTTCTTCCAATTTTTCTATAACACCATCAATATTTATCCAATCAAGGCCGTAAGAAGCCGCTTTTTTTTGAATTTTTGTTGCGTACATTAGGCTTGGTAAATTTGGTATAATCGTCCCCAAAATTGAATCAGAATTTTTTCGAGATATATCCATATTTTTTATTTCTTCCCATTGGGATACAACCTCAGTTGGTGATAAAGATGTTTTTATACTGAAAATATGTGGGTGACGATTAATGAGTTTTTTTTGTAAATTATAAATAACATCATTAATAGTAAATTGATTATTCTTTTCTGCAATGTCTGAATGAAAAAGAATTTGCAGTAAAACATCACCGAGTTCTTCCAGTAAATTTTCTGGGTCATGTTTATCTATAGCATGAAGGGCTTCATATGATTCTTCTATCAAATTTGGTTTTAAGCTTTCATGAGTTTGTTCTATATCCCAGGCGCATCCATTAGGTCCTCTAAGGGTTTGTATTAAAGTTATTAAATCTGAAAACTCTTCATTTGGATATATATTTTCCATATGTACTTCCTATATTTAATGAATTATTGACTAGTTATAGAAATAGAAATAACATTTTTACATGAACATTCTAAATAAACTATTTCAAATATTATATAAAGTACTCTTCATATTTAGCATCATATTTATTGCCACTTTGTTTTTAGTACGCATTGCATTTAATTCTTTAGATTGGTATGACAATGGTTTTGAAAGACATAGAGTCTTTGAAGCGAAGCAGTATGTTAATGGGTATGTTGAAGAGTTACCTTTTACTCGAGCTCAATTATCTGAAATTGCAGAAGATATTATTAGTTATTTCAATTCTGATAAGCAATTTCTTGATGTGAAAAAGCAAAACCTAGATGGTGAAGTAGTAAATATCTTTAACCAAAGAGAAATAGATCACATGGAAGATGTGAAAAACTTACTTCAATTACTTTACCATATTCAAGAGGGATTAATAATTTATGTTATGCTTGTTATTACCATAGGGTTTTTTATGTCTGGCGGAACTTTTGCAAAGCAAATAATATCTTTAATCAATATTACTAGTTATTTTACAATATTATTAGTACTAGTTTTTGGCATAATATCAAGCATAGCTTTTAGCCAGATTTTCATTCTTTTTCATCAATTAAGCTTTAGTAATGACAAATGGATTTTAAATCCACTAACATCTAATTTAATCAGATTATTCCCAACCCAGTTTTGGGTAGAATCAGCTACTCTAATTGGATTGTTGTTAGTTTTGGTTTTCATCTCAGTTCTCTTATCACTTTATATCATTAAGTGGTGGTTATATTTGAAACAAAAAGAGTCTGAAAATCGTGCACCAAAATATTTAAGTCCAGAATCTTAACCTGTATATTTCTTTAATATGATGCATGAGTTTTGTCCACCAAAACCAAAGGAATTCGATAAGACGTAATTAACGTCCGAACATCTAGATTCATTTGCAACATAATCTAAATCACATTCAGGATCTGGAGTTTCCAAATTAATTGTAGGATGAATAATACCTGAGTTGATAGTTTGAATACATGCTATTGCCTCCATTGCTCCTGCTCCACCTAGAGCATGGCCAATCATAGATTTAGTAGAACTTATTGGAGTGTTAATTGCATCTTTTCCAAATACAAGTTTAATAGCCTTAGTTTCTATCATATCATTTAATGGTGTAGAGGTACCATGAGCATTGATATAGTCAATATCCTTAGGTTGCAAATCAGCCTGTCTGAGAGCACTAGACATTGCATTTGCTGCTTGTATCCCATTTTGTTCAGGTTGAACCGGATGAAAAGCATCTGAAGAAACGCCAAAACCAATTATTTCACCATAAATTGTTGCATTTCGATTTAATGCGTGATTGAGTTCTTCTAATATTATAGTTCCAGAGCCTTCTGCGGGTACAAATCCATCTCGATTTTTATCAAAAGGTCTACTTGCCTTCGTGGGATCTCCATCAAATGTTGAGAGGGCCCTCATAGAGCAAAATCCAGCCAAACCTAATTGGCTAATTCCAGCTTCAGTTCCACCGGTTATCATTATATCAGTCGTACCACGTTTAATTATTTCAGCCGCTTCTCCTATTGCATGAGTTCCAGCAGCACAAGCGGTTGCTATTGTAGCGTTATAACCTGTAGCTTTTGTATGTCTACTAACAGCAGCAGATGCCATATTGGGAAGAACTGTTGGTATGAAGAATGGAGATATTTTTGAACCTCCTCGGGATATTAATGTTCTCATAGAATTTTCAAGAGTAGGGAATCCTCCATTACCATTGCCTAATATAACTCCAACCCTATTTAGGTCAATATCTAATAGGTTTAATTTACTATGCTCAACTGCCATAAGTGCAGAAGCTATAGCTATTTGAATAAACCTAGATAAACGGTTGGATTCTTTAGCTTCGATGAATTCATGTGGATCAAAATCCGATGCTTCACCAGCAATTTTACAAGGATAATCAGTGGTATCGCAAAGAGTCATAGGTCCAATGCCTGATATTCCATGTATTAATTTATCCCAAAAGGTATCTACATCATTTCCTAGAGGGGAAATGATTCCCATACCAGTAATTACGACTCTAGTAGAATTGGTTTTCACATCCACAACCATCAAAACATTCAAATGATAAATAAAAGTGACACAATTTGTAGTATAAGACAAAGATTATGAATTGAATAGATAATTTTCTTTTGATATACCTAATATTTTTTCGCGAGCTTCTGCAGCAATAAATAAGGATCCTGTTATAAGAATTAAATCATCAGGCTTTGAAAGGGTTTTTGCAATGTCGATAGATTTTTTTATTGAGTTTACTGCTCGAATAGTAATTCCAAAATGTTGAAAAGTATCTTTAATTACATTCGTTGGAGTATGTTTGGGATGCCTAGAGTGTGTGGCAATATACTTAGCTCTACCCTGGTCATTGTCTAATAGAATTTTTACCATAGCAGTAATATCTTTATCTTTTGATGTGCCGAGGATAATTGTAATATTGCGAAAACTATAATAATCGAATATTGCATGTATCATTTTTTCTATTGAGTATGGATTATGCGCTCCGTCTAAGATAATCATAGGATTATTTGAAACTTTTTCAAGTCTACAAGGCCAGTAAGTATCCTTAAAACCTTTTGCTATAGATGTTTCAGATATTGGGAAGTTTGTTGTTTGCAATAGTTTTGCTGTTATAAATGCTGCTGCGGAGTTTTCTATTTGATAGTCACCAAGGAGAGGTATTGTTAGAGAATCCTTGCCAAACACAGAATCTATTGTATATGTTTGAAACTCTTTTGATTTATGTACTGGGGTTATATCGCAGGAATCTTGTATCGCAATATATTTATTATTTTTTTCTTCACAAACTTCTTTTAAAATCTTTAGTACTTCTGGTTGTTGAGGAGCGATAACTGTCATTTTATCCGGTTTGATTATACCAGATTTTTGTAAAGCTACCTCTTCTAATGTGTTGCCTAATATTCCTGTATGATCCAAGCTGATTGATGTAATAATACTGATAAGAGGAGAAAGAATATTGGTAGAATCGAGCGTACCCCCTAAACCAACT
>CAYOMB010000030.1:8489-11411 GCA_964404955.1 uncultured Dehalococcoidia bacterium | reverse complement strand
TAGTTGCAGAAAGTACATTATCAAGAGATGTTCCTGCCTTTTCAAGGATAACTTTGATTCTTTCAATTGTATAAGAGGTCTGTTCCCTTATATCACTTCCTAATTTACCAGTTTCAGGATGTGTACCAGTTTGACCAGAAACAAACACTAAGTCACCAAACTTAGTAGCTGCGGACAAATTTGGATTAGATCTTTCCATATCGAGTTCTATTATTTCTTTTTGCGGCATTATGCCCCTCCCTCTAATTTAATTACCTTATTGTACCGCTAACTTTAAAAAATTATTCTTCTCTCAAGTTGTTTTTTCTTACATTCATAGGTAAAATGGCTAATATTCAACTAAGCCCCAGTAGCTCAGTGGATCAGAGCATCGGACTTCTAATCCGTGTGTCGTGGGTTCGAGTCCCACCTGGGGTACCATTAATAATACTTCCTACCCTAACTTACATTTCGAAAGGACCAATGATGGTTAATAAAAAATTTGATGATGACAGAGCGTTTAACTTTTTCCCAGTAAATGACAGAGGAGCTAAACCAAGAACAAGCGGTATAACAGAAATACGAGGACCAAATAGTCTTTGGCCTGTTGGCCCTAATTATATGGAAGATATATTCAAACTCTATGGATATTATGTTGATTCATTCAAATTTGTTGGTGGAACTTATAGATTGATTCCTAGTGATGTTGTAAAAGAAATGATTGATTTATGTCATAAATATGATGTTATGGTATCTACCGGAGGGTTCACTGAAAGAGTCCTTAAAGGGCCTGATGAACATTTAGATTTATATTTAAAAGAATGTGTTGATCTTGGATTTGATATTGTAGAAATATCAGAAAATAAAATATCCATTGATTATGAAGATATTATACGGGTAATTAAAAAAGTTAAAGAATATGGATTAAAACCAAAACCAGAAGTTGGAGTCATGAGATCTAGTGGATATGGTGGTGATGCAGATTGGGCTGTAGCTAAAGCGGCAAAATATCTAGAAGCTGGCGCATATCTTATTATGATGGAATCAGAGGGTATTACAGAAAACAGTTATATTGGAACAAAAGGCGGTAGTGCTGAAGGATCTATTGATAAAGAATTATGGAATACAGGTATTGTAACAAAGTTTATCAATGCACTCGGTTTAAGAAATATTATGTTCGAAGCTGCTGAAAAAGCAGTATTTACGCATTACATTGAGAATTACGGGCCAGGTGTAAATCTATTTATAGATAACAGTCAAATAGGTGCTTTGGAAAACGTTCGATCTAATGTCTTCTTCGGGCCTGTAGTAGAAAACACTACCACATACAAAGGATAGGCTATGGATATTCAATCTTTAATGAATAAGATAGATGAGCAACGAGAAGATTTAATTACCTTGCATCAAGAATTGGTAAAAATACCTTCTGTTAATACAGGTTTTATGCCAACAGGAAATGAAACTGCAGTATGTAATTTCGTAAAAGATTGGTTAAAAAAACAAGGGATTGAATCAGAAATCCTTGCTAGAGACCCAGATAGAGGCAATATTATTGCAAGTATTGAAGGAAAATCCAAAACAAATGGACTCCTTTTCATGTCACACACTGACGTAGTACCTGTTGAAGATATCGAAAAATGGGAATATGAACCATTTAGTGCTAAACGTACAAATGGACGAATTTATGGTAGAGGGGCCTCTGACTGTAAGGGACTTTTGGCATGCCAACTATTTGCTATGAAAATTATCAAAGAATCTGGTATTCAATTAAATGACAACTTAGTACTCGCTTCAGGTGCCGATGAAGAACATGGTGGTAGATATGGATTTGGCTGGCTTGTTGAAAATCACTTAGAGAAAATTAGTTCCCCCTATGCAGTTAATGAAGGTGGCGGAGAAGCAATACAGACCAAAAGTAACACCACATATGCTGTCGGTGTTGGTGAAAAAGGCAGGCTTCAAATAGAAATAGATGTCAAAGGAAGCAGTGCTCATGCATCTACTCCCTGGCAAGGTGAAAATGCATCATATTTATTGAGACAAGTTCTTGAACGTATCGAAAATTATGAACCCGAAAGAGATACTTCAACAAACTTTTTTGAATATCTTTCATTACTTGCAATTGAGCATAAACCTATGGCGAGCAATATTGATAGTATTATTTCAGAGGTAGAACAAGATAGTCCTAGACTCGCTTCTCGTATGAAAGCATTATCAAGAATGACTGTAACTCCTACAATGCTTTCAGGTGGAATAAAATCAAACAGTGTGCCTGAATCAATTCGACTAACCTGTGATGTTCGTACACTACCTACCCAAAATGAAACTTATTTAAGAAATGAACTCGATAAAATGTTTGAAGGAATACCAAATGTTAGATATGAAATCGACAATATGGCTCTTTCAAACGAATCTAAGTTTGAAACCCCATTAATGGAAAGTTTAAAACGAGCTACATCATTAGCGGTTGGTGATGACAATATTCAGTATGTTCCGGCTATAAGTACAGGTTTTACAGATTCCAGATTTCTTAGACCTACTGGAACAATTACCTATGGCTTTTCTGGGTCACATCCTGATGATGATCCTATGCTTAGTTTTATTCATGGCACTAATGAGTCAGTAGGAATTAAAAGTCTTATAAATGGGGCTAAGATCATGACAGGGCTTGTCGTTGATATGTTAACCTAATCACTCTATTTACTAGTATACTATTCGGATGGAAAACCAACAGATACGATATCATGGATTAGATGCATTGCGTGGTATTGCAATGCTCTTGGGAATTGTATTACACGCAGCATTACCTTTTATGGTAGGAATCCCTATATCTATCTGGCCCACTGACAAACATTCTTCTGAATCAATAAATGTGGTTTTTGAATTTATTCATATCTGGAGAATGCCCTTGTTTTTTATTCTTGCTGGTTTTTTTGCAAAACT
>CAYOMB010000030.1:3559-8389 GCA_964404955.1 uncultured Dehalococcoidia bacterium | reverse complement strand
TTAATATTTTTTCGTGGGTAGCTAAATTTAAAATTTTTCAATCTCAATATCCAATACCACTGATAATACTATTAACATTAATTGGTATCTGGACAGGATTTGATTTAATAGAAAATCCAATTTTAAGTGCTTTATTTTTTGCCTTCGGCTACGGTTTGTATAAAAACACAAAATTACTTGATTTCATGAAAAAATATTGGCTTCAATACTTAATAGTAAGTGTTTTCTTTTTTGTAATATATTTATCAATTTACAAAAATATAGATTTCCTAGATCCATCAACATGGGAAACCTGGGCCATCCCCTATTCATTATTAAAAGCAGTAAATGCTATATTATTCTCTTATGCATTTATAGGACTAGCAGAAGCAAAATTTGGAAATTATTCACCAGCGCTAAGATATATATCAGATTCATCTTATTGGATTTATCTGATTCATTTGCCTTTAGTTGCATTCATAACATTTTTCTTATTCAGGTTCCCAATATTTGTGGAATTTAAATTTATAATAGCAATATTATGGACTACTGTTATTGGACTAATAAGTTATAAATTTTTAGTCAGATCAAGCATTATTGGTATTTTATTGAACGGGAAAAAGATTACCTAAAAATCAATTAATTTATACATATTCTGATCTTTTGTGACCTTACCTTCATCTTCAAGTTTAATAAGATGGCTTGTTATTTGATTTTTTGCTAAATGAGATAACCATTCTGATAGATTTTCATAAATTTGTGCAAACAATTCATCAACAGAATATTCTTTCTGTTTAAGTAAGTTAATGATCTCTTGCTCTCTATCTGACCTATGTGCAATTAAACTCGTTAATTTCTCCAGGGTTTCAGTAATTGGGGCACCCTGCCCTGGAAATATCACATTAGGTTCAATTTTTATAAAATTATCTATCGTTTTTAGATAATCAGCAATTTTACCGTCTTCAGGATTAATAACAGAAGTACCTTTTTCCATAATTGTATCTCCTGGGAAAAGATATTTATTTTCTTTTTCAAACACAGCTAAAGTACCCGACGTGTGTCCAGGAGTTTTCATTACTGATATCTGAAAATTACCAAGATCAATATCAAGATTATCATCTATTTCAATATCAACTTTATAATTTTCAAAATAATCATTAATATAAGGCGCTTCTATAACTGTAGAAATTATATCAGCATCAGTTTGTTTTTTTACAAATTCAGAATTTCCCCAATGAGGCGGGTGTCGGTGAGTGACGATTATATATTTTAATGTAGTGCAATCTATCTTATTAATGTAACTTATTATTCGTTCAGATTGTTCATCACTTTTCCATCCAGTATCAATTAAAACAGACCCTGTGGTACCAGTTACCAAATAAGCATTGGTAATTCCCTGCCCTGTTTTGTTTTCAGATACAATATTATGTATGTTTGGATAGATTTCCATATGCTTAATTGTTATATATTAGTTATAGAATATTTTAAATCAACAATATTAATAGTTTTAAAAGGATAAAATATGTATAAGAACAAAACTAAAGAAAAACTTAAGAATAATCAAGCTGTATTTGGATATATTTGTAATATTCCAGCCGCTTCTATATCAGAAATAGCAGGTCAAGCAAATTTAGATTTCATAGTTATAGATTGTGAACATGGACCAATGAATGAAGAGACCGCAGAAAACATGATCAGGGCAGCTGAAGTTGTCGGGATAACTCCTCTTGTTCGAGTACCTTCTAATGAGCCACATATAATACTTCGTTATATGGATCGTGGTGCTGCAGGGGTAATCGTTCCACATATAAATACTAAAGAAGAAGCAATTAGAGTTGTAAATTCTGTAAAATATGCGCCTTTAGGAAAACGTGGATTTGCCCCTGGAAGATGGACGTTAAATATTGAAGGAGATCCTTTTGAATTTGCAAATAACGAAACTCTTGTAATTTGTATGGTAGAAGATTTGGTTGGTATTGAAAATCTCGATGAAATACTATCTGTCGAAGGATTGGATGTCATTCATATTGGAGCTGGTGATATAGCCCAAGAAATGGGATTTATCGGAGATACTAAAAATCCTAAAGTAGTTAATACAATTCATGAAATGATTCAAAAAATTTATAAGAGTGGGAAAACTGCCGGGACTGGTGGTATACAAGTTAATGATTATGAAAACGTCAATAAAACTATCGAACTTGGAGCCAGATTTTTAACTTTATCCACCTCTGGACTACTATTACAAGGGACAAAAACTTTTCTCTCCAATATAAAGTAATAGTATCCAAAGATAATAAAGTAAAGTTTTATTGATTTTGTTGAGCTATTTTCAAAACTCTATCAGCCAACTCTTTACTAGGTTCAACAATTCCTGCATCCACATCTTTCATAACTTCAACTATTGCATTGTGGTAAGGGGTCAGAATATTAGTTTCAATTCCTTTTTCCACTATCAAACCATTCATCTGCTCAACTTCTGATTTTCTTTTTTTATAAACATCTTGTGCCATTGATGCGAGCCAATTGACACGACTAGTGGCACTGCTAGCTATATGTTCATCTAATTCTTCATATGTCTCGGGATTATCTGCATCAGCCCAAATATCTGCTGACTTACTATTAACATTAAGTATATTTAACCCTTGCGCTAAACCAACTTTAGTACCTTCTTTTGCCAAATGTATTCTTATATGTCGAATAGTTGGATCGGCAGCCATATCTTGAGATCCCATTTGAGTCATTGCTGAAATAGCATTTCCCATACCATTCATGCACAACTTTGTCCAACGCTCACCCCATAGATTATCTGTAGCGTACCCTAAATCAATAACATCAAGTTTTTGAGCAATGTATTCAGCACGTTCTGTAATAGAACCATCATGTTCGCCAACTCTAAATACCGTATGACCTCTATCGCGCCCAGGTATACCTCCCCGATTTACATGCCCTGGCTCCCATAAAGCTACTTCAATATTCGATGCAATACAGCCAAGAGCATTTTCTGAACCAACAACACTACCTATAACAGGATCGTTCCAGCAATTTTGTATCCCTATAAAATAACCGTTATCTTTTACAAATCGTTTTATAAAGTGAGTTGCCCATTCTGTGTCATAAGACTTTACACAAATAAATGCATAATCAAATTTTTCACGAAGTGATTGAGCTTCTGTTAAACCAATCGCATTTACTGGCACAGTAAAATCCCCCTGACTACCGCTTGCTCTCAATCCTTTATCTTTCATTGTTTGAACGTGTTCTGGCCACATATCGATCAATGTTATATTTTCACCACTTTGTGTAAGATAGGCACCTACATAACTACCTACTGCACCACAGCCTATTAAACCAATGTTATCGCTCATAATTTAACTCCTTAATTACACTCTAATTGATCTGCAAGTGATTCTAAATCTGATGCCCAGATATCTATATCCTTTTCGACACCTTCTACTTCCATATAATACTTTCCAAACTCGTAGGGTCTATTTATATATGCAGTAACCAAACCATTACTTTTTGCTGCTAATAAATCTGATTTATGTGCAGCTACCATCATTACTTGATGAGGTTTTAAGTCTAATATATTTGCCGCTCCTCTATATACCTCATCATCTGGTTTATAGTGTTTAAATATTTCCGCAGACAGTATGCAAGTCCATGGAAGTTTAGCAAATTTAGCCATATTAGTTAATAAACTAACATTACCATTTGAAAGAGATGCAGTTATAAACTTTGAATTCAATCTAGTAATACCTTTAACAGAATCATCCCAAGGATGTAATCTATGCCAGGATTTATTTAAATGAATGATTTCATCTGAATTTAATGAAATCGAATAACTTTTGAGCAGCCCTAATAATATATCCATATGAAGTTCATCAAGAACGCGCCATTCTCCCGCGTCGTGACGAATTGTATCCATTGCAGGTCTGTACCCTGCTCGCCAATCATCAACAAACCTAGGCCAATCTACGTCAATATGTTTTTGTTGCCCTAGTGTTAGACATTCATCGATAATGCTTGTTCTCCAATCGACAACTGTACCAAAAACATCGAAGACCAAAGCTTTTACTTCATTCTGAGACACATCATGCTCCTCTTTTTGATATAATCTATCAATTATTTAGAATTACCATAAGGCATATTATGAAAAGACCTATTCAAATATTAGGAATATCGGGCAGTATTAGGAAAGAATCATACAACACATTACTCATCAAGGAAACTCAAAAAATCAGTGAAGATTTGTTTGAAAACCAAATGCATATTTTAATTTATCCTTTAAACGATATCCCTCTTTACAATAACGACCTTGAAAATAATTTTCAATTCCCTCAAGAAGTGGAAAAATTTAGAGATTTAATCAGAAATTCTGACGCACTTCTAATTTCATCTCCTGAATATAATGGGTTTGTCTCGGGGGTGTTAAAAAATGCATTAGATTGGGCATCAAGAAAAGATAATCATACGACAAGGCCATTAGAAGACAAAGCGGTTGCAATCATTGGTGCAGGTGGAGGATCTGGAACAAAAAACTCCCAAAAGAACCTACAAAGTATATTAAACCATACAAAAAGTATAATTATTGATAATACTTATGTAGGTATTGAACATACTTGGAAATATATAAACAACAATCAAATAAATGATATTGTTATTCTGGACAAATTAACTGCAGTTGCTCAGGATATATATAAATATTGCTTAAATGAAAAATAATTTTTCAAATCTCAATAAAGAAATAATCAATTGCTCACGATGTGAACGATTAGTCGATCATAGAAACTTGGTTTCACAAAAAAAAAGAAAAGCTTTTTTATCTGATAGTTATTGGGGGAAACCAGTCCC
>CAYOMB010000030.1:2037-3459 GCA_964404955.1 uncultured Dehalococcoidia bacterium | reverse complement strand
AAACTACTTGGAATTACAATTTATCCAAAACCATCTTTCGGACATAATAAAGTTTATACTCTAAGTAATGGTATCACGCTTATTGCTTGTTATCATCCTAGTCAACAAAACACATTGACTGGTAGATTAACGCCAGCAATGTTTAATGATGTATTTAAATTGGCGAAATCAATTTCACAGCAAAATTAACACTAAATTTTACTATTAATACCAAATACTCAGTTGTATAATTCTATAACTTGAACAATATAATAATCAGACAAGGAGAGTAGATTATGTATACAACTGATATGTATGAAGGAATGATTGCAGAAACTATAACAATGACCGGACACGGTGGTGCTGAAATAAATGCCTATCTTGCTAAACCTATCGGGGATGGACCTTTCCCTGGTGTAGTGTTAATTCACCACTTACCTGGTTGGGATGAATTATATAGAGAATTCGCACGAAGATTTGCACATCATGGATATCAGGCAATTTGTCCCAATTTGTATTTTAGAGATGGTCACGGCACACCAGAAGATGTTGCTGCTAAAGTGAGATCAGTTGGTGGAGTAGCAGATGATCAAGTAATGGGAGACCTTGAGAGTGCCGCAAATTATTTGAAACAACTTTCTGACAATAACGGTAAAACAGCTGTATTTGGCACATGTTCAGGAGGACGTCACGGGTTTTTAGCTGGATGCAGACTTGATGTGTTTGACGCAGTCGTTGAATGCTGGGGCGGAAATGTTGTTATGGATTCAGATAGTTTAACTGAAAAACAACCTGTTTCTCCGTCAGATTACACAGCAGATTTAGCTGCACCTTTATTAGGAATTTTTGGAAATGATGACCAAAGCCCTACTCCTGATAAAGTAAATATTCATGAAGATCAATTAAAAACCGCTGGCAAAGAATATGAATTTCATAGATATGATGGTGCTGGTCATGGATTTTTCTATCATGACAGACCAATGTATCGACAAGAACAAGCAGTCGATGGATGGAATAAAATTTGGGACTTCTTGGGAAGAAAAATTAATTAATTCGAGAACTGGGGTTTTTTATGTGTAGTATGATACTTGAGAAAGCGACAGTAGAAGGTTGCGGTAAAGGTAATCAAGGATGGTTTAGTTTGAAAGAAGTTAATGTTTACTTTGATCATCCAGACCATGCAGATTTAGAACATGCAATAAATATAGATTTTGTAAATGAAGAACTAGGTATAGACAAGCGAGTAGCAGTTGAATTAAGTCCTGAATCAGCAGTAAAACTCATTAAAGCCATAGAAAATGCTATGGCTAAAGGTGTTTAATACGTGTCTGATCTAGAGAGAAACAACTTACAAATATTCCATTCTTTTGCAGGCAAC
Source organism: uncultured Dehalococcoidia bacterium (assembly GCA_964404955.1). Taxonomy (GTDB): domain Bacteria; phylum Chloroflexota; class Dehalococcoidia; order Lucifugimonadales; family UBA6952; genus UBA6952. The sequence goes on along the minus strand of CAYOMB010000030.1, from coordinate 2,102 downwards.
AATTTAGATAGAAGCGAAGTTGAGAGAAGAGACCCAAACTGGATTTCTTCTCTCATTGCTAATCC
>CAYOMB010000030.1:0-1937 GCA_964404955.1 uncultured Dehalococcoidia bacterium | reverse complement strand
CTATATGTTGGAGCCTTAGTATTATCTTTGATCCATTGCCAAAAAAAAGATCCGATAATTATAGACACCACCCAATTGATTATAAAAAGCATAGTTAACCTTTATTATTTTATATTCTTAACTTGGATCTTAAATATTGATCTGGCCATGTAACATCATCACCTAAAGTCATAGCAGCGCTTAAAGGCCAATATGGATTTCTTAGTAATTCTCTACCAATGAAAATTGCATCAGCTTTATTTTCTACTAAAATACTTTCAGCATGTTCAGGATCAGTAATCAAACCCACAGCACCAGTTAGCATCTCTGCTTCATTTTTGATTGTTTCAGCAAACTCAACTTGGTATCCAGGTACCAAGTCAACTGAAGAAAGCGTTTGATTAGGAGAGAGACCTCCAGAAGAACAATCGATTAAATCTACCCCATTTTCTTTTAGCCAAATACTAAATTGAAGAGATTCCTGAATGTTCCATGAACTTTCTGGTAACCAATCACTAGCAGAAATTCTTACAAAAAGTGGAAGGTCGTTTGGAATTGTTTGCCTAACAGCTCGAACAATTTCCAATCCAAATCTTGCTCGATTTTCAAGGGATCCTCCAAAATCATCTTCACGTAAATTAGAAATCGGTGATAAAAATGAATGAACTAAGTATCCATGTGCAAAATGCAATTCAATAACCTGAAAACCAGCTTCTAAAGCGTTTTCGGCAGCTTTAACCCAATTAAAAATTAAACTGTCAATTTCATCTCCAGATAAACTTGCAGGTTGTATATATCCTTCATTAAATGCAAGGGAAGAAGGAGCTGAAACCTTCCAATCATCTATATCTAATCTAACCCCATTTCTCCATGGCACATCTCTTGAAGCCTTACGACCTGCATGGGCCAATTGTATTGAAGGAATCGAGTCATATTCCTTGATAAATTCAGTAACAGGTTTCCAGTTTTCCACTTGTTCTTTATTCCATATACCTGCATCATGCGGTGTTATTCTTCCTTCTGGAATAACAGCGCTGGCTTCTGCCATTACTAACGAAGCTCCCCCTACTGCTCTCGTCCCTAAATGAACAGTATGCCAATTATTAGGAACACCATCATTTGCAGAATATTGGCACATTGGCGAAACAAAAATTCTATTTTTGAATTCCAATGAACGAATATTCAAAGGTGTGAAAAGTTTGGATGATTCTTTATTCATGATTTGTTAATATTAAGTTTATAATTAAATATATACTTGCAGAAGTATATAGATATTAAATTAATCACACAAGAGGAAATCATGGGACTTTTACAAAAACTTTTATCAGAATACCTAGGTACATTTTTCTTAGTTTTGGTTGGGCCAGGAGCAATTATTATCAATGAGACGACCTCAGGAGCAATTGGCCACTTAGGTATAGCAATTTCTTTTGGTGGTATAGTCGCTCTAATGGTATATACTTTTGGACGCTTCTCTGGTGCACATATTAACCCTGCTGTAACAATAGGGTTAACAATCGACAATAAGATTTCTATAAAAGATGCTATCTGGTATATTCTCGCACAATTATCTGGAGCGATAACCGCTGGTTTCATTCTATCCATATTATTTAAAAATAGTAAAACATTGGGGTCAACTACACCCAATGGAACTATCGAGTCATTAATTTTAGAAGGCATAATGACATTTATACTCGTACTAGTTATTATAAAAACCGTTAATTCAAAAGAAAATTTACTAGCTCCACTTGCTATAGGAGGAACAATTCTTGTTTGTGCAACATTTGGTGGACCAATATCTGGAGCATCTTTAAATCCAGCAAGAAGTTTTGGACCAGCTCTTATAGCCAATGTATGGGATGCTCATTGGATATACTGGATAGGCCCTATAGTGGGCGCTACTTTGGCAGCTCTAATGTATAAGTTTATATTCAGCGAATTAAATGAAGAATAGAATA